>JBKQLZ010000124.1:0-12306 GCA_052146895.1 Acidimicrobiales bacterium | reverse complement strand
GGCCCGGAGGATGCAGACGAGAGTCGCATCGCTGGCGATTTGCGACTGACCGAGCGAGTCCACGTAAGAGCGCTCGACACGGTGCCGCGCTGCGAGACGGTGAAGTGGCGAGCCTTGGAGATCGGCGCCGCTGCCAATGTCCGCTGTCATGAGGAGTCCTGGCCGTCAGGGTGGAGAAGCGAGCGTAGGCCGAGCAGCGGGAGATGCACCCAATCGGGACGGTTACCGAGCTCGTAGCGAAGTTCGTAGAGCGCTTTCTCGAGCAGGTGAGCTCGAAGATCGATCGCGAGGTCGTGCTCGTCAGCCAGGAGCCCGGCTTCAGCTGCCACCGGCAGGTAACCCTGCCCGAAGGCGACAGAGGCCCAGTATGCCCAGCGGTTGGCCGCGCGGGCGTAAGCCTCGAGGCTCGTGGGATCGTCCGGCGCTATGACCCCGCGGGAGACGAGATCGTCGACGGCGCTCTGGCCTGCGTACTGGTACGACCGCAGCATGCCGGCGACGTCGCGCATGGGTGACCGCTTCAGCCGGCGCTCGGCGAGGCTGCGGGACGGTTCGCCCTCGAAGTCTACGAAGACGAAATCTCTGCCGGTGAAAAGGACTTGCCCCAGGTGGAGGTCCCCGTGTATCCGGATGCGGCAGCCCGTCCGAGCGTCCAGCACCCCCTGGAACGTCTCGAGCAGGGCTCCCTCGTGCTCGAGGAGGTCCTCGACGAGCGCCTGATCCCTCGCGGGCAGGTGACGCGAGCTCTGCCGAGCCAGGGAGAGCGTGCGCCGCGCCGCACTGCGCATCGACTGGTAGAGCGATCGCTGACCCATCGGCGTGAGGGGTTCCGGGCGGAACGCGGGCCCACCGCCGGGGGAGGAAAGCGCGACATGGAGCTCTCCCGTTCTCCGACCGAGGAGCTCCGCGCTTGCGAGTGACTCGGACATCTCGGTCTCGACGACCTCGGGGATCTCTGCCGTCGCCATCCGCAAGCCGTAGCCACCAGGTCTGGCCGGTTCGAGGGGAACGTGACCCTCGCCGCCTTCTTCCACGTGCTGTTCGAGGAAGGCGGAGGCAGCCCGAAGTGTCGCGCGCCACGCGTCGGACTCGTTCGGGACGAACTCGTGGATGACCGCTATCGCCATGCCGGCGCCTTGCGACGGCGAGAGCTCGACCGACCCGAGGAGGGGAGCGACGCCAGCCGCGGTCGTCGTGAGGAGCTGGCCCAGCTCGACCTCAGGATGGGGTCCCGGCTCGAGGCGACGGATCGTCTTCACGATCGCGCGCGTCGACTCCGGTGCTCCGACGATCGTCGAGGTGTTCGACTGCTCGGCGCCCGAGACGCGTGCCAAGGCCCGTGGTCCGGTCGAGATCGAGGCCAGCAGGCCGGCGCTGGCAGCGATGGGCACACCGGTGAGGCGGGCACCGCTATCGGCGATCCGGCGTCGCCGACTCGCGACGAGATCGACGAGGGCCTTTCCGAACGCGGGCTCGAAGTGCGCGTCGATCAGGAGCCCAACCTCGCCGTCCGGCGCGGTCGTGAGAGCGAGGACGGCCTCTGGGTGGTCCTGCGCCAAATTGGTCGCGCTCGCGCCCGTCGCCTGCACCAAGGTGAGCAGGTAGCGCTCGGGCTCGCCGTCGAGGTAGTCGACGTTCACGACGAGTACCTGAGCCGGCTCGGTGGCACCGTCGAGCGGTATCGACACGCGGGCTGCGATGGTGGCGGACTGGATCCGCCGGTCCTTGGAGGCGAACCAGCGGCGGGTCCGAAGGATCGCCGGGAGGATCGCTTCGAGGCGTCGTGCGTCGTCGCCCTCTGTCACCCGCCACCACGGCGTCCCGACCCGAAGGGAGGGGAGCGACACGCTCGCAGTCTGGGCGTCGTTGGCGGCGCCTCCGAGCGAGAGCCAATAGAACGCATAGGGAGCGAGGGTGACGAGGTAGGGGAGCTCCCCGATCATGGGGAACGGCGTCTGGCCGAACAGCTCTCGTGGGATCGCGCCGCGGTGAGCGGAGAGATCGAGCTCGACGAACTCGGCGTGGCGCGAGAGGTTCGCAACAACAAGGACGCGCTCACTGTCGTCATGCCGGACGAACGCGAGAACCCGGGGGTTCTCGGACGCGACGAAGTCCATCTTCCCGCGGCCGAAGACAGGATGGCGCTTGCGGAGAGCGATGAGCCGGCGCACCCAACGCAGGAGGGAATCGGGATTGTCCAGTTGGGCTTCGACGTTCACCGACTCGTAGTGGCACTGCGGATCTGTGTTGACCGGGAGGAAGAGGCGCTGAGGGTTGGCGGTGGAAAAGCCGGCATTGCGGTCGGCGTTCCACTGCATCGGAGTGCGAACCGAGTTCCTGTCACCGAGGTAGACGTTGTCACCCATGGCGATCTCGTCGCCGTAGTAGAGCACCGGCGTCCCTGGCATCGACATCAAGAGCACGTGCATGAGCTCGATCTTCTGTCGGTGGAAGTGGAGGAGCGGCGCGAGGCGTCGGCGGATCCCGAGGTTGATCCTCATGACCGGATCGCGGGCGTAGGAGCGGTACATGTAGTCGCGCTCCTCGTCCGTCACCATCTCGAGCGTGAGCTCGTCGTGATTGCGGAGGAACAGCGCCCACTGGCAACTCTCGGGTATTTCAGGTGTCTGCTGCAGGATGTCGATGATGGGGAAGCGGTCTTCCATTCTCAGCGCCATGAATAGCCTCGGCATGAGGGGAAAGTGAAACGCCATGTGGCACTCGTCGCCGCTGCCGAAGTACGCGCTTGCGTCCTCTGGCCACTGGTTGGCTTCAGCAAGCAGCATCTTGTTCGGGAAGCGTTCGTCGACGTGTCGCCTCACCTGCTTCAAGAACTCGTGCGTCTCGGGGAGGTTCTCGCAATCGGTTCCCTCGCGCTCGTAGAGATAGGGGACCGCGTCGAGTCTCAGCCCGTCGACCCCGAGGCGGAGCCAGAAGTCGACTAGCCGCAGCATGGACCGGCGAACCACGGGATTGTGGAAATTGAGGTCGGGCTGGTGCGAGTAGAAGCGGTGCCAGTAGTAGGCCTTGGCAACGGGGTCCCACGACCAATTGGACTGCTCGAAGTCCTGGAAGATGATCCGGGCCTGCTCGTAGCGCTCCTGCGTGTCGCTCCAGACGTAGAAGTCTCGATGACTGCTTCCAGGAGCAGCGCGCCGTGCCCGCTGGAACCAGGGATGCTGGTCGCTCGTGTGGTTGAGGACGAGCTCGGTGACCACCCGCATGTCGCGACGGTGAGCTTCTTCCACGAATCGCCGGAAGTCCGCCAACGTGCCGTAGTCGGGATGGATGTTCGTGTAATCGGCGATGTCGTACCCGTCGTCGCGAAGCGGCGAGGGATAGAACGGAAGGAGCCAGATCGCCGTCACCCCGAGCTGGTGGAGGTAGTCGAGGTGGGCGGCGAGTCCCTTGAAATCCCCTCTACCGTCGGCGTTCGAGTCCGCGAACGCGCGCACGTGGAGCTCGTAGATGACCGCGTCCTTGTACCACTGGGGCGTGTCCTCGGTCTGTGGGCTCACGCGGGAACCTCTATCACGAGCAGGTGCGCCGGCATCGACTTCGGGTCGAGCTTGAGGACGTTCTCGCCCTCTATCCAGCTGTAGCGCTCGCCGCTCAGGGCATCGTGCACGACAAAGCCAGCACCGGGATCGAGGCCGAGAGCATCGGCATCGAGGTTCACGAACCCCGACTGCGCCCACTTGGGGTCGAGGCTGACGACACCGATCACGCAGTCACCTGCTGCCGATCGTTTCGACCAGCAGAGGACCTGGTCGTTGTCGACGTGGTGGAAGTGCAAGCCCGTGTCCCTCTGTAACGCCGGGTGCTCGCGCCGGGCCGCGTTGACACGGGCCACCACGGGCGCGATCGACGACCTCGCGGCGAGATCGTGATGACGGACCTCGTACTTCTCCGAGTGGCGGTACTCCTCTGACGAAGGACCCGCCGGCTCGTCCCAGCACAGCTCGAACAACGGGCCGTAGATCCCGTAATTCGCTGACAGCCCGGCCGCGAGTACGAGACGTGCGATGAAGCTCGGGCGGCCTCCGTGTTGCAGGCTGACAGCGAGGATGTCGGGGGTGTTCGGCCACACGTTCGGCCTGAAGTAATTCGCACCGGGCGCAGAGGTCAGCTCTCGGAAGTACTCCTCGAGCTCCCACTTGGAGTTGCGCCAGGTGAAGTACGTGTAGGACTGGTCGAACCCGACCTTGGCGAGGCGGTGCATGACCTTCGGGCGCGTGAAGGCCTCGGACAAGAACAAGACCTCGGGCATCGCCCGCTTCACGTCGCCGATCAGCCATTCCCAGAAGGCGAAGGGCTTCGTATGAGGGTTGTCCACTCGGAAGATGCGCACGCCGTGTTGCGTCCAGAACCAGACGACATCCGCGAGGGCTCGCCAGAGCGCCGCGCGATCGGGAGTGGAGAAGTCGATTGGGTAGATGTCCTCGTAGCGTTTCGGCGGGTTTTCCGCGCACGCGATGGAGCCATCAGGGCGATGCCTGAACCACTCCGGGTGCTCGCTCACCCACGGGTGGTCGGGCGAGCACTGGAAGGCGAGGTCGAGGGCGATCTCGATCCCACGAGCACGTGCTTCGCTTACGAGCCTGTCGAAGTCGTCGAGAGTGCCGAGCTCCGGCGCGATCGCGGTGTGGCCGCCTGCGGCCGAGCCGATCGCCCACGGGCTTCCCACGTCGCCCGGTCTGGCGGTGGCTTTGTTGCCCTTGCCTTTCCGGGCGGTGGTGCCGATCGGGTGGACGGGCGGCAGGTACAAGACGTCGAATCCGAGCCCGGCCACGTAGTCGAGCCGATCGATCACGTCGAACAGCGTGCCGGGACGCAGAGGGTCGCTGCTCGCGGAGCGGGGAAACATCTCGTACCAGGCGGAGAAGGCGGCCCTCGGGCGAGCGGCGACGACCTTCAGCCGATACGCGGCCGCACCAGCGCTGGGCATCGGGCGGCGCGCGAGCGCGTCCTCGGCTGCCGCCACGGCGTTCAGGAGCCGTGTCGTGACGCCGAGTCTTGCGCGGCGAGCTAGCTCTGCGACGCGTGCACCGTCCTCGGTGGCTCCGGTTGACACCAAAGACTCGCCGGCCTCATCGAGCAGCCTCGCTCCGATATCAGTCGCGAACGGGTCGGCGCGCCTTGCTGCCAGGCGGCGCCTGGCGTCCCGTGCCCAAGTGGCGAGCTCGTCGACGCAGCCGGCGATCTCGATCTCGAATGGTCCCTCGACCTCTGGAGTCACGACACCGGAGAAACGATCGTTTCCGTCGTTGCTCATCGGCGCGGGTATCCAGCGACGAGCGCCGGCCCGGCGTGCCCTCGCGATGACTCGGACGATGTCGTGGCCGTGAGTGAAGACATCGGCGCTGACCGAGAGAGGGTCACCGACGATCGCCTTGGCAGGGAACCGCCCACCGTCGACAACCGGCTGTGCATTCTCGATCACAACAGTGGTCAGGGGAGCAGGTAAGTCACGTTCGAGGCGTGCAACCGGCTCTGTGCTCACATCACCGCACCCTATCGAGGTCCTCTCCGAGGGCGTCGCTGTCGCACAACCAGACGACTCTCTCGGCGCGGACGTGGGAGGCCGGCAGATCGTCGCCGGCAAGAACGCGGTGGAGGGCTTGGTGTTTCGCCGCCCCGCTGACAGTGAACACAGCGAGTCGCGTCCGGTTGATCGCGTCGAAGGTGAGCGTGAGCCGCTCGTGGGGATTGCTGCCGGTCGGATCGGCGTTGTGGGCGACGAACGTGCCGGCGGGCGCGTCGAGCGCGGCCGACGATGGGAACAAAGAGGCGGTGTGACCGTCGGGTCCGAGACCGAGATGTATCAGGTCGAGCGGCTCGGCTCGCTCGATCAGCAAGCCGTACTCCGCGGCCTGGTTGCAAACCATGGGGTGAAACGAGCCTGCCGCCAGGCGTTCGCCAAGCGCCTCACGGATCATCCGCTGGTTGGCGTCCGGATCGTCCGGTGGCACGCACCGCTCGTCCCCGAGGTAGCACTCGATCTGCGGCCAAGGCACTCGCGTCGACTTGGCGAGTTGCTCGTAGCAGGCCCGCGCGGTCGCCCCGCCCGAGAGGGCGATGCCGACCCGCGAAGGACCCTGCTTCGTGGCGCGGAGCGCCACCTCCTCGACGAGCTCGGTGAACGCCCGAGGGACGTCGTCGACGACCCGGAGCTCGCCGTGCGGCGGCACGAGGCCGGGTTCGGTCGTGGAGCTCATGGCCTCCTCGCCGGTGGCGTCAAGAAGTGCTCACTGGCTCTGGGGGTGTGCCTCCCGCCTCGGTCTTCACGGCGTGCCCGCCGAACTGGTTGCGTAGCGCAGCGACCAACCGGTCCGCGAACGAAGCCGACTGCTGGCTCTCGAAGCGCCGGAAGAGTGAGGCGGTGATGACGTAGGCAGGAACGCCCCGGTCGACAGCCTCGGTCGCCGTCCAGCGTCCCTCGCCCGAGTCGACGACGTACGGCTCGATGTCCTCGAAGCCCGAACCGGGAGCGAGCGCCCGCTCGGTCAAATCGAGGAGCCATGAGCGGACGACCGAGCCGTATCTCCAGATCGACGCGATCTCGTGCAGGTCCAGATCGAACTCGGTCGCAGCACTCATTATCTCGAAGCCTTCGGCGTACGCCTCCATCAGGCCGTACTCGATACCGTTGTGCACCATCTTCACGAAGTGACCGGCACCTGCCGGGCCGACGTGGGAGTAGCCGTCGTCCGGTGCGAGCGCGACGAATATCGGCTCCGCGATCGCGACGGCCTCTTTCGTCCCTCCGACCATTAGGCAGTAGCCGTTGGCGAGACCCCAGACACCGCCGGACGTGCCTGCGTCGATGAAGTGGATGCCTCGTCCGGCGAGCTTCGCCTCCGTGGGTGCGGCTTCCTTGTAGTTGGAGTTGCCGCCGTCGACGACGACATCTCCGCTCTCGAGCAGCCCAGAGAGGGAGTCGATGGTGTCGTCCGTGGCCTTGCCGGCCGGGACCATTACCCAGACGACACGCGGTGCGTCCAGCTGCGCGACGAGAGAGTCGAGCGTGTCGGCAGTCTTCGCGCCGAATTGCGCCACGGTGTCGCGCGCCTCGGTGCCGAGGTCGAACCCGACGACCTCGTGACCCTTGTCGATGAGCCGGTGGGTCATGTTGGCGCCCATCTTGCCGAGACCGATCATTCCAATCCGCATGCCAGCTCCTTTGTTGTCGTTGGGAACAGTGCTCTCACGCGAGCTCCCCCAGGTCTCCCGTGACGACGCGGAAGACGCGCCGGTCGTGCGCGAGGAGGCTCTCGTGATCTCCGATCGACTGCGCGCCTATGAGGGTGCCGAAGTCGTAGCTCTTGCCGGGGATCGGAAGCTCGGCGCTGGGGCCGGGTGCGACTACCTGGACAGCGAGGATCGAGTTGGGTCCGCCTTTGTGGAGCTGGCCGGTCGAGTGCAAGAAACGAGGCCCGTACCCGGCGGTCGTCGCGATCCCACCGTTGGCGTCGCGGATGCGGCGCCGTAGTGCCTCGAGTTGCGAGTCCTGGCCGAACGGGAGGTAGGCCTGTATCGAGACGTAGTCGCCCGCACGGCGCTCGGTCGTGATCCAGTCGAGCAGCTCGGAGGCGGGCGAGGACGCCACGTCGGGGAGTGGCAAGGACTCGAGCACCCGGTTCGTGTTGGCCTTCGACTCGGCGACGTTCGGTTCGTCGAACGGGTCGATCTGAAGGACGCGACCCGCCATCGCGATCGCGAGCTCGAAGCGGAAGAACTGCTCACCGAGCTCGTGCGCTCCCGACGGGCTCACTACGATGACATGCCGGTCGTCACCACTCTCGGGCTCTGTCGTCGGCACTGGAATGCAGCCTCGGCCCTGCTTGCCAGTCGACTCGGCGATCAGCTGCTCTATCCACAGGCCGAAGGCTCCGAAGAGCTCTGAGACGACGATCGTCGCCTTGTCCCTTCCTTCGAGAGCAGCCTGGCCCATCGCGATGCCGAGCTCGACTGCTTCCTGGCGATCGGTGTCGAGCGCTCGGCCGCACAGCTCGGCGACGTCGTAGCCCGCAAGGGCGGCAGGCACCATGCCGAAGTAGGAGAGCACGGAGTAGCGCCCGCCGATGTCGGGGCGGTTGGAGAAGACGTGTCGCACGCCGAGCTCGGAAGCGTGTTGCTCGAGCGGCGTCCCCGGATCCGTGATGATCGCGTAGCGGGCAGGGTCGCTCACTCTCGAGCGCGCGTAGTCGAACAGAACGTTGGGCTCGAGCGTGGTGCCGGACTTGGAGGAGACGAGGATGAACGCGTCCTCGAGGGGCAGCTCCGAGATCGTCTTCGGGTCGGTCGTGTCGCAGACGACTATGCGCCGGCCCTCGAACTCTCCCGTGCGGTCGCGCACCGACGCGAGGACTGCCGGGCCGAGGGAGGACCCGCCCATGCCGAGGAGGACGACGGTGTCCTGATCGATCGAGTCCGCGAACGAGCGAAGACGACGCGCGTCACGCTCGATCTCGCGCGGTACCTCGAGCCAGCCGAGGCGGTTCGCTGAGACATTGGGCTCGGGCCACAGCGTCGCGTCGCGCGCCTCCAGCCGCTTACCTAGCTCTGAGGTGTCGGCCAACGCCATCTCCTTGCGTGTCGGGGGGACTTTGATTCCTCGGACGGGTCGAGGCCTGACCTGTCAGGGAGATCGAGCGGTTTCAGGTGCGCCCGAGCTGGGCAGACTTGTTCTCGAGTCGCTCGGCTACCTCGTCGAACGACTTCTCGAACGCCGTGACGCCCTGCTCCTCGAGGGTGCGAGAGACGTCTGCGAGGTCGATGCCCACTGACGCCAGGTCGTCGAGCACCTTCTCCGCACGCTCGAAGTCGTCGACAGTCCTCACGACGTGCCCGTGGTCGAGGAAAGCCTCGAGCGTCTGCTCCGGCATCGTGTTTACGGTGTCCGGCCCGATGAGCGTCTCGACGTAGAGGAGGTCGGGGTAATCGGGATTCTTCGTCGACGTCGATGCCCAAAGTGGCCTTTGCGGGCGGGCTCCGGCCGCTTGCAGAGCTTCCCAGCGCTCTCCGCTGAAGCGATTGCCGAAGCGCTCGTAGGCGAGGCGGGCCTGGGCGACCGCGGTCTTGCCGAGCAAGGCTCGTGCCGTCTCAGCGATTCGAGAGCTGGGGTTCTCCTGCGCGATCGCTTCCAGGCGGCGGTCTGTCTCGGTGTCGACGCGGCTAACGAAAAAGGAGGCGACGGAGGCGACCTGGCTCACATCGCCCCCGGTCGACAGGTAGGCCTCGAGGCCGGACAGGTAGGCCTCGACGACCGCTTCGTAGCGCTCGATCGAGAAGATGAGCGTGACGTTGATGCTCCGGCCTTCGGAGATCATCTCGCGAATTGCCGGGATGCCCTCTTCGGTCGCCGGGATCTTCACGAGAACGTTCGGCTTTCCGATCCGCTCGTGCAGGCCACGTGCGGCCTCGATCGTCCCTTCAGTGTCGCGGGCCAGGCTCGGCGCAACCTCGATCGACACGAATCCATCCGTGCCGGCACTCGAGTCGAAGAGGGGCCGGAAGAGATCGAGAGCACCTTCGACGTCTCTCACCACGAGGTCCCAGTAGGCGTGCAGCACGTTTCCATGCCTGGCGTACGACTCCTCGAACTGCTCGTCGTAGTCGTCGCCCTCTTCGATCGCCTTCGCCATGATCGTCGGGTTGGACGTGAGCCCTCTCACTCCTTGCCCGATCAGCTCGGCGAGGTGGCCTCCGGTCAGCCAGGACCGCTTCAGGTTGTCGATCCAGGGACTTTGGCCGCCGGTCTCGTACAGCTGGTTGAGACGGGTCATCGCTCCTCCTTGTTGTCTCTCGCGAGCAGGCCGCGGGCAGTTTGGGCGACATTCTCGCCCGTGAAGCCGAACTCCGACATGAGGCGTGCGCCGGGCGCCGAGGCTCCGAAGTGGTCGATCGCGACGGTGGCGTCGGCGTAGCGTTCCCATCCGAACGAGGAGGCGGCCTCGACGGCGAGCGTCGGAACCCCGCTCGGGAGCACCGAGCGCCGGTAGGACTCGTCCTGGGACTCGAAGAGATCCCAGGAGGGGAATGAGACGACCCGAGCCGAGACGCCCTCTGACGCGAGCGCCGCGCGGGCTGTGACGCAGAGCTGCACCTCACTACCGGTCCCGACGAGGACGATGTCGAGCGGAGAGCCTACGTCCTCGCCCTCGAGCACGTAGGCGCCCCGCGGGACGCCTTCGGCTGCGCGCTCGGCCGTCCCGCTCAGAACAGGAACGTCTTGGCGCGTGAGGATGAGAGCGGTGAGGCCAGCTTCTTCGACGGCCACCCGCCATGCTGCTGCGCACTCGTTCGCGTCCGCGGGCCGGATGACCCGCAGCTGCGGCATCGCGCGCAACGATGCGAGCTGTTCGATCGGTTGGTGGGTGGGCCCGTCCTCGCCGAGACCGATCGAGTCGTGGGTGAAAAAGAGGATCGCGTGCGCTTGCGACATCGCCCCGAGCCGGATCGCGGGCCGGCAGTAGTCGCTGAAGACGAAGAACGTACCGCCCACGGGTAGCACGCCGCCATGGAGCGCCATGCCGTTCATCGCGCTCGCCATTGCGAATTCCCGGATGCCGAAGTGGACCTGGCGCCCGGCGGGATTGGCGAGGCTCATGGCATCGTCCAGATCGAGCTTGGTACCGGTGTTGCCGGTCAAGTCGGCTGCACCGGAGACGAGGCTCGGGATACCGGCAGCAGTGGCGACCATCACCTCGTTCATCGCCTTGCGCGTCGCCATCTTGCCCCCTGCCTCGTAGCTCGGCAGCCGGTCGGCCCAACCCTTCAGCCCGCTGCCGCCGAGGCCCGCCTCGAATTGCTCGTGGTCAGCCTCGTCCATGACCTCGAGATGCGAGAGCCACTCGTTGCGCGCGGCGCGCCCTCGGATACCGGCGGCGCGGTAGTACTGGAGGACGTCATCTGGAACATAGAAGTCCTCCTCAGGCGGTAGGCCGAGCAGTTCCTTCGTGAGGCGGATCTCCTCCGCGCCGAGGACCTCGCCGTGTGCCTCCTTGGTATCGGTGCGATGGGGTGACGGCCAGCCGATGTGACTGCGCAGGATCACGAGCGAAGGGCGTTCTGACTCGGCCATCGCACCGCGTAGGCCGCTCTCGAGTGCTTCGAGGTCGTTCGCCGCTTCGCCGAGATGGGAGACGTGCCAGCCGTAAGCCTCGAATCGCTTGCCCACGTCGTCACCCGTCGCGAGCTCGGTCGCGCCGTCGATGGTGATGTGGTTGTCGTCGTAGACGAAGATGAGCCGGCCGAGCCCGAGGTGGCCGGCGAGGGAGGCGGCCTCGTGGCTGACGCCCTCCATCAGGTCGCCGTCCCCGCAGATACCGAAGACATGGTGATCACAGATCTCGGGGCCGAACCGGTGTCGTCCGAGGCGCTCTGCCATGGCGACCCCGACGCTCTGGGCAAGTCCCTGGCCGAGGGGACCCGTCGTCACCTCGATGCCGGGCAGGTGGTGAACCTCAGGGTGGCCCGGGGTACGTGACCCGAATTGCCGGAATTGCTCGAGGTCAGTCAGCTCGAGTCCGCATCCCGTGAGGTAGAGCATCGAGTACTGGAGGATCGAGGCATGGCCGTTCGACAATATGAACCGGTCGCGGTCGAACCAGGATGTATCGCCCGCGTCGTACCGCAGGATCCTCGTGAAAAGCACGTGGGCTAGGGGAGCGAGCGCCATCGCAGTACCGGGGTGCCCCGAGTTCGCCCGCTGCGGCCCGTCCATCGCGAGGCCCCGTATCACGTTGATGCCGCGCTGTTGGATACCTAGGTCATCGGCAGATTGAGTCACGGTCGCAGCCTATGGCCTGGCTCGGCGGCTGCAGACCCGGCTCAGCCCGCTACGTCCGCCTCTTGCGCGATCTCGTCGGCGCTGCCAACCGGCTCGCCCGGCACTCGCGGTCGGGCGAGCCGGACCTCGCTCAAGCGCACCTGCGCCTGCTTGGTCCTCACCAAGAGAGAGACGAGCCACCAGCCTGGATCCACCTCACCTCGCCCGAGCGCGAGGTTGGCCGACGTCGGGGCGGCGTGGTGGTTGTTGTGCAGCCCTTCGCCGGCGACGAACCAGGCGAGCCACTGACTGTTGCGGGCAGTGTTCTCGTAGACCTTCTTGCCAAAGCGATGACCGACGGCGTTCACGGCTGCGTTCATGAGGAGGTAGATCACGGCGTGGAACCCGGCCACCATGAGGCCGACCTCCCATCCGAAGATCAGGCAGGCAATCGTGATCCCGATACCGAGCCCGAGGAACGCGTGGTCGAACAGGACGCGGTCCCAGGCGTCTTGCGGTAGGTCCTTCGCGAA
>JBKQLZ010000123.1:0-2925 GCA_052146895.1 Acidimicrobiales bacterium | reverse complement strand
GCTGACCCGTTCCAGCTATCACGCTAAGCAAGCAGTTGCCGCGACCAACGCCCTGGCGGCCACGTGAGCTCGGAAAGCCCTGCCGACGGAGCCGCCGACGCAACGCTCGCGAGGGCGGGTCGGATGGCCCGGGTGCGCGATCGCATGCGGGAGATGGAAGTCGACGTCCTGCTGCTGTCGCTCGGCGCCGACCTGCCGTGGTTGACCGGATACGAGGCCATGCCGCTGGAGCGGCTGACGGTGCTGGTGCTCCCGGTCGACGACGATGCGACCATGGTCGTCCCCGAGCTCGAGGCGCCGCTCGTGGACCACGATCCACGACTGTTCACGATGCGCCCGTGGGCAGAGCTAGAACACCCGACCGAGATTGTCGCCGGCCTGGTTGGAAAAAGAGGTCGGCTTGCCATCTCGGACCGGTGCTGGGCCTCGCACCTGCTCGAGCTCGAGCGGTCAATTCCCCACGCGTCCTGGCGAAATGCGGGTGAGGTTGTCGGCCCGCTGCGGGCGGTCAAGGACGCCTACGAGATCGAGGCGTTGCGCGCCGCCGGTGCGGCTGCCGACCGCGTGGCGGCAGCGCTCATCGCCGGTGAGATCGCGCTGATCGGCAGAACCGAGGCCGAGGTCTCGGCAGAGATCTCAACGCGGCTTCGAGACGAGGGCCACAACCGCGTGAATTTCGCTGTCGTCGGAAGCGGCCCGAACTCCGCAAGTCCGCACAACGAGCCAGGGCATCGGGTCATCGGCCGTAACGAGCCGGTCGTCTGCGACTTCGGTGGTTCCCTCCGGCTCGGCGACGGCGTCGGGTACTGCTCCGACATCACGCGGACGGTGGCCACCGGTGAGCCCGATCCGGAGTTCCGCGAGCTGTTCGACGTCCTGCACGCCGCGCAGGTGCTCGCGGTCGAAGCCGCCACCGTGGGCACGCCGTGCGAGGACGTCGACCGTGCCGGCCGGGAGCCGATCGCGGCCGCCGGCTACGGCGATGCGTTCATCCATCGGATCGGTCACGGGATCGGGATCGAGGAGCACGAGGACCCCTATCTGGTAGCCGGCAACGCGACACCTCTTGTCGCGGGGCACGCATTCTCGGTTGAGCCCGGCATCTACCTGAAGGGCCGCTTCGGCGCGCGCATCGAGGACATCGTCGTGGCAACCCCCGACGGGCCGCTCGCCTGCAACCTGGTCGACCACGGACTAGCGATCGTCGAGGCCTGACGAATGGATCTGGGTCTGGAAGGGCGGGTTGCCGTCGTGGCCGCGTCCTCTAAGGGTCTCGGTCGCGCCACAGCCGACGCGCTCGCTGCAGAGGGCGCCCGGCTCGTCATCTGCGGGCGAGGCGAGGAGGCGCTGGCGAGTGCTGCCGAGACGCTTCGGTCCGCTGGCACCGAGGTGCTTGCGGTTCCGGCCGACGTGACGGATCCAGCGACGCCCGAGCGCCTAGTTGCCGCGGCGATCGAGCAATACGGTCGCCTCGACGTCGTCGTCCCAACGCCGGTGGTCCGCCGGCCGGAAAGGCACTCGAGATCGACGACGACGCCATTTTGCTGGCGATCCAGGCGAACCTCCTAACTAGCGTCCGCTTCGTGCGGGCATCGTTGCCGACCTTGACAGCAGCGGGTTGGGGCCGGATCTGCTGTATCACCTCGTCGACGATCGTGCAGGCGTCCCCGACGTTGGCGTTGTCCAACACTGCCCGCACCGGACTTTGGGCTTGGGCAAAGACTGCCGCGGCCGAGTTGACCGGCACCGGCGTGACGCTGAACCTGGTATGTCCCGGACTGCACCTGACCGATCGCATGCTCGAGCTCGGCACAACTAACAGCGGCCGCCCGATGGGCGATCCGGCCGATCTCGGCAGGATCGTGGCGTTCTTGTGCTCGCAGGCAGCCGCGAACGTGAACGGCGCAAGGCTCGTCATCGACGGCGGAGAGACTCTGGCCATCTGAGAGCCGGGCGAGCGGTCATCCGATCCCGAACAGAGGGCCTGTAGCCTGCGGCTATGGAAGGGATCGACGAGGAGCCGGTGACGGCATGGCTCGAAGAGAACCTCGACTGGCTCGTCGCGCCGTTCGCTTTCGAGCTGATAGCCGGTGGGCGGTCGAACCTGACCTACAAACTCAGCGACGCCGCCGGCCACGACGTCGTGCTTCGGCGTCCTCCCGCCGGATACGTGCTGCCCACCGCGCACGACATGGGTCGTGAGTACCGCGTGGTGACCGCTCTAGGTCCGACGCGGGTCCCCGTGCCTCGGACATTCGGCTACTGCGCCGACCCGGGCGTGACAGGGGCGCCCTTCTACGTAATGGAGTTCGTGCAGGGCCACATCCTGCGTGATGCGCAATCAGCCGAGCAGGTTCTCGACGAGTCCGGTCGACGCCGTGCCGGAGAGTCGCTCGTAGACGTTCTCGCCGATCTTCACGAGGTCGACGTGGATGCTGTCGGTCTCGGGGACCTCGGACGTCGGGAGGGCTACATCGCCCGGCAACTGGAACGGTGGCATGGGCAATTCGGCCAGTCGCAGATCGAGGGGGTTGAGCGTACCGGTTCGGTCGATCGGGGCTACGAGTTGCTCGTCTCGTCGATCCCCCCTCAGGCACAAGCTGGGATAGTGCACGGCGACTTCCGGCTCGACAACACGATGCTCGCCGACGACGGTTCGGTCGAAGCCGTGCTCGACTGGGAGATCTGCACGCTGGGCGACCAGTTGGCCGACGTCGGACTGTTGATGGTCTATTGGTCCGAGCCCGGCGACGACTTTTCGGCGCTCGGGACCGCCCCGACCGCCCTGGCGGGATTCTCTACAAGAGCCGAGCTAGCGGCGCGCTACAGCGAGCGCACCGGTCGGGACCTGGTCGGCCTCGACTACTACATCGCCTTTGGTTTCTGGAAGCTCGCCTGCGTCCTCCAGGGCGTCCGGGCTCGCTA
>JBKQLZ010000122.1:0-19299 GCA_052146895.1 Acidimicrobiales bacterium | reverse complement strand
ACAAGCGGCCAGACCACGTCCTCGCCGCTTTCGACCTCGCGAGGGCGGAGCTGCCGGACGCCAAGCTCTGGATGGTCGGGAGCGGGCCGCTCGACAAGGAGCTGAGGCGCCAGGCTCCCGACGGTGTCACGTTCTTCGGGCGCGTCTCCCAGGCGGAAAAGCGAGAGCTGATGGCTCGGGCGCACGCTCTCGTCATGACCTCCGTCCGCGAGGGTTGGGCGCTCACTGTCACCGAGGCGGCGGAGGTCGGTACACCGACCATCGGCTACGAGGTGGACGGATTGATCGACTCCATCCCGCTGTCTGGCGGCTACCTCGTGTCCCCGGACATCGAGTCATTGACCGACGAGATCGTCCTCAAGCTGCCCCGGCTTGCCAATGGCCTCGAGCAACCGAGTGTCGCCCCGCGCGGCGTGCTGCCGTGGCGGGTGGTTGCCTGGGAGCTTCTCGCGGCCGCTGGCCTGGAGGAGTACGTCTTCGAACGTCCGCTCGTCGTGACGTACGACGAGGTCGAACCTCGCCGCGAGCCCGATGCCCCGGCGCCTGTGACTCAAGGGCCGGTGTTGCCGCCAGCGCTCCTCGACGGCCATGAGCGCCAAGAGGTGACTGTGACGCCGTTGCACGTGGAGTCACCGTGATAAGCGCGCCAGGCGAAAGGGACGGATACCGCTTCTCGCCGCGAAGCGAGACCGTGGAGCACACGATCTCGATCGTGAGACCGGCGCTTGCCGTGCTCGGGATCGCGATGCTCCTCGCGACGGCGTTCACGGCGGGCTCTGCCAGCATCAGCTCCGTCTTCGCCATCCTCGCGCTCTTCCTCTTCATCGGTGCGGCTGTTGCTGCCGCGATCGAGACCCGACCGCTCAGGACGGGAATTCACGGCTTCCTCCCGATTCGGGGCTCAAAGCGCGCCTGGAGGATCTCCGTGCTGATCACGGCGGTCGGCGCGGTGCTCATCAGCGGAACTTGGTTCCAACCCGGCACCGTTCTCGCCGGGGGGGACGAGGCGCCGCCACTCGGGAGCGCTTACCTCGGACGGCTCTTCTCGGCTTGGGCATGGAACGGCTCGAGCATCGGCGCGCCGAACCGGATCGCATCGAATCTGCCTGCCGCCGGAGTCTTCATCCTCACGCACGCGCTCGGGCTGTCGGTGGGTACCTACCAGCGTGTCTGGATCACGATGGCGTTTGCCGCGGCTGCCGTCGCGGTGCTGCCGCTCGCGAAGATGCTCGGCATAGGCCCGAAGGCGGCTGTCATCGTGTCCGCAGGGGCGATGCTCAATCCCGCACTGATCACCAAGGTGAATCCGACCTTCTCGATCGTGATCCTGCTGATGGCTGCGCTTCCCGCTGTCGTGCTCGCGGTCGCGCGAGAGAGGATTCGCTGGCAGGCGGGCATGATCATGTTCATCTTGGCCGTGCCGTTGATCAGCATCGTCTACGCGAACCCGGCCCTCGAGTTCATGGTGGTCGTGCCTCTCTTTGCGGCGGTCCTGGCTTCGAGATGGCTTGGCGGGCCGGCCGCTTTCCGTCGCGCGTTCCGCTTCACCTTGGCGAGCGGCCTCATGGTGCTCATCGCCTCCGCCTACTGGTTGGTACCGAGCCTGTTGCAGCTCCGCGTGGTCTCCACCGGATTACTTTCCTCGCCGACGTCCTGGCTCTGGACCCAAGGACGAGCGACGATCGCGAATACCTTCTGGTTGAACGCAATCTGGGGCTGGAAGTTCACCCAGTACGTCCCGTTTGCTGCTTCCTATTCGCGGTTCCCGCTGTCGATTCTTCGATACGGGCTGCCGCTCACAGGTTTGGCGGGGCTGGCGCTCCCGGCCCGGCACCTCCGGGCGGGCATCTCCGCCATCAGGATCCGTGTCATCGCCCTGACGGCCCTGATGGCGCTATTCGTGGTCGCACTTGCGACCAGCATCCACTTCCCGGGGAGCTTGATCTTCAACCGCCTTTACTCGCTGCCGTACGGCTGGCTCCTGCAGAGCCCGTATCGGTTCCTTCCTACCGCAGGGCTGCTGTTCGCGCTGATGGTCGGCTTCGTCGCCGACGCCGCGTTCGACGGCGCATTGAGGTGGCAGACGGTCGATATCTTGCGGGCCCGCCCGTCCCGCCGGATCGTCAGCGGGGCGGTCTTGTGCGGCCTCGTCGTGTTGATCCCGGGCTATCCGCTGCTCACTGGGCAGGTGATCCGAGGGGCGAGCAGCAAGCTACCGAGCGAGCACGTCGTCGTCCCGAACTACTGGCCGGAGATGGGCCACATTATCGACAAGGAGAAGGTGGGCGGGGCTGTGCTGATGCTGCCGACCGACCAGTTCTACCAAGTCGGCTACAGCTGGGGTTACCACGGGGCAGAGGCCTGGATCACGAACTTGCTGAGCCGCCCCGTGCTGAACCCCGTGACCCAGGGTTACCGGCCGGCCGCCGCGCCTCTCGAGGCGACGGTCGCCGGCGTGACGACGAGCCTGCTCGCACACGACTACCAGCTCACACAGGATTACCTGACTGCTTTGCGAACGCCCCTGGTGCTGGTGCGCGGTGACGTCCTCGTCCCGACGACAGGCAACCCCGTATACGCGTGGCAGCTCTATTCAGCTCTCGACCACGATCCGTACGCCCGACTTGTCGCGAAGAGAGGACGGCTCCGCCTCTACGAGTCGACCGAGCCGTCCCGCCTCGCCCTCTCCCAGGCCAAGAGCTATGTAACCCTGCATGGCACTTACAGCCCGCAGGAGTTCAATTTGCTGCCGGCTGGGACCGCAATCGTCGAGCACGCGCCGATCCTGGGGCAGCCCCAGATCACCGCCATCCCAGCGCCGAGCTCGTGGCATGCCGAGCGCAACACCTTGTCGACCTGGGTTGACACGCCCTATGGCTGGAACTACCAGCTCATCAAGGGGGCGGCTCACCATTCACTCGCCCCCCTCGCGTCCCTCACGACCGTGAGTCCTGGGCTCAGCGCCACCGTCGACCGCAGCTCCTCCAACGCGAGCCGGCAGGTGATCCAGCTGTCGGTTGCGCTCGGGTCGCGCGCGCTTGTCAGTCATTCGGTTGACAACGACGGGTGGGGGAAGGTCTACAACTGCGGAGCGGCCCGGTCGCAGACGCAGCTCTCTGCGTCGGTCGTCGACGGGTACGGCAACGCCGCCGGCATCCAACTCAGCGCGGCTGTGGCGGGGCGTGCGTGCGTAAAGCAGCAGGTCGTTGCTAGTAAGAAAGGGGCCGGCGAGTACGTGCTCAGCTTCTGGGCCCGACGGGTGATGGGTGCGCGACCGAAAGTGCAGCTGTGGGTGTCGCACGAAGGCTTCATCTACAACTCCGCTCTGAGCGCGAGCGGCAACTGGACGTTCTACCAGTTCACCGTCCATCTCGCCAAGGGCGCGAGGGGCAATCTCCGCTTGTACGCGATTCGAACCGCATCGGCCTCCAAGTCGGTGGAGCAGTACTCGCTGATCACCCTGCGCCCCATCAAGGGAGCCAACCCGCAAGAGATGTACGTCGTCGGATCACCGACCACGACTTCTGCTCTCACCCCTTCTCTGTATGTGCTCGGAGTGGGCGCCGGAGAGGGGTGGCGGGCGGCCAAGCCAGCGCGTCCGGTCGCCGTCGACGGGATCTTGCAAGGCTGGCTCGTCCGGTACGGGGCGCCTGCCCCGCGGCCCGTCTATGTGTACCAGCGCTACATCCAGTACGCGTACCTCGTCTCGATGGTGGCCGGGTCCGTGCTCCTCACCCTGCTCGTCATGGAGGTGTGGCGTCGCCGGAAGCAGAGGCGACCGCCTTTGATCGTCGAAGAGACGACCGGGCTGTCGGGCGAGCTCAAGACCTTCTGAGGCGCCGCAAGACGGTCGAGAGGTCGCGCCGAGCCTGGTTCTTCAAGCGACCGAAGTTCCGCGGCAGCTCCCGCGCGACGGCTATGCCGGCCCGGCCCCAGCCCGATGCGCGCTCGCTCATGCTGTAGCGGGTCTCGACGTGGTAGCCGACGAGACGCATGGTCGACGAGAGGACGACTTCCACCGCCCGTGTGTCACCGGCTGACAGGTCCTGTGTCCAGTCGCGGGAGGAGGCGCCGATGGGCGCGCTCAAGTTCGGGTGAAGCGTCTCGAACTCACGGTCGTCCATGGGCAGGCGCTCGCGCGCATCGCGATGGGGAACGAGGACCGCCTCGTTGAAGGGGACGCCGACGTGCTCGCAGAGGCGTCTCGCCGTGAGCTCCTTGTCGGCGATCAGGTCCTCCAGCCGCACTGTCAGGAGCTGGCCTCGAGGGAGCGTTCGACGCGCCTGCACCGCGCGCCGCGCCGCAGATCTCCACACGAGAGCCTCGATGAGGACCGAGCGAGGCACCACCATGAACTGGGTGACACGAGCCGACGAAGCCGCCGCGTGGCGCCCGTCCCTGAGGACCAGCACAAGCCTCGAGTCCGGGAAGATCTCGCTCAGCTGTTTGAAATGGAACACGTACCGCGGCGTCTTGTCGCCGTATCGGCACTTGCCCTCGATGACGGCTCGGAGGGCCAACAACGATCGCACCACGTCGGTGGGATGGCGCGGCTCGAGCTCGAGCATGAGCGACCTCAGCTGCTCAGGGGCGAAGGGGAGATCGAGCGTCCTGTAACCGGGATGGGCGATCACCCGGTCGATGACGGTGGACGGTTGGAGACCGTGGGCGTCCGGGGCGAGGAGCAGGTCGACCGCGAACCCGGTCTCGTAACAGATGTGGACCTCGGGATGCGCGTCGATGAGCGACTGCACGAGAGTGGTGCCCGATCGCACGCTGCCGCCGATGAAGATCGGCGGCGTCGCGGCGACCTGGCGGACCCGTTCGAGATCTACCTGCTCCATCGGCCCTGCGAGATCACGTCAGGAGTGGGCTCGGGTCACCAACATGCGCGTCTCACGGCCGATCCGGACCGGTGTCGCCCAGGACGTGTAAAGCGATCGCCTCAGCCTCAGCCACTGCCTCGACTCGCCCCGCCTCTGGGATCCACCGAGCCTCGTCACTATCGCCGGCCACTCGTTCGGCATCCGGTTCAGTGCCTCCGCTTTGCCAACCTGGTCGAGGTAGTCGTACGGGACGTCGAGGTACTTGGCGACCAGCTCGTCATGGCGATCGAAAAGCACCGTCGACGTGGGGTCGAGTCCTCTGATGATCCCGAGGCCGGACGGCTCGACGTCCACCACTCGTACGTCGAGATCGGGCCGCGCGTCTTTCAGGCAGAGCACGAGGCGCCAGATGTCCCCGCTCCAGAGCCCGGTCGTGCGCTCCCGCTCAGCAGTCACGGCATCGATCGGGTAGCAGTCGTGAATCAGCACGACAGTGTCGGCAGTGCTGTTGTGCTCGATGTTGGCGAAATCTCTGAGGGCGAACTCGAAGTGGTGCATCCCGTCGATGAACGCGAGATCGAGGTCGCCTTGCAGCTCGGCGCGGAGGTCCACCTTCTCGAAGAAGTCGTCGCTCGTCATCTCGAACAGCTTCAGATCTCCCGGGCAGCCGTACTTGAGCTGCGGTGCAGGGTCGATGCCTACAACCCGCGTCCCAGGCAGGACCCTTCCGAGCGATCTTCCCCGGAAGACTCCGATCTCCACATACGTGCGCGGCTGCACGTACTGGTGAATTCGGTCCATCAGCTCGATGTAAGGCCTGGTGGGCGGCGCGACGACCCGGCGGACCCCCCGCGCGACGCGGCTCACCGATGCGGGCATCGAGCCGATGGTCTTGGACATCTGTGAACTTGGCCCCCTCGGTCCCACTGGCGGCCAAACCATACTCATCGTGAGCAGAGCAGCTCAACTCCCGACTGCCTGGTCACCGGGCCGCCCGGTGACGCCGCGATTGCCAGCGTGCGACCAGTCTGCGATAATCGTCCTGCTATGAGCATCGGGACGCGAGCCGAGGTACTTATCACCTAGAGCGCCGGCCTCTTCTCGCGTCCGTGCGCTCACGACCTCCCCAAAGGGGAGGTCGTTTTGTTTCCGGAGCGGGCAACCGCCGACCATCCGATTGACCCTTACGACGACTATCGAGATCGACACGGTGCCCGTGCCGCCTCGAGATACATGACCAGGAAGGATGAACTGCGATGCAGCTGACGGGAGCGCAGGCCCTTGTGAAGAGTCTCGAAGTGCAGGGCGTCGAGGTGATCTTCGGACTGCCAGGTGGAGCGATCCTCCCGGTGTACGACCCGATCATCGACTCGTCGATCCGTCACATCCTCGTCCGTCATGAGCAGGGTGCCGGGCACATGGCCGAGGGCTACGCCCACGTGACTGGTCGACCAGGCGTCGCGATGGTCACGAGCGGGCCGGGAGCGACGAACGTCGTCACGCCCTTGTGCGATGCCTACATGGACTCGATCCCCCTTGTCTGCATCACCGGCCAGGTTCCCTCGACGGCAATCGGCACCGATGCGTTCCAGGAGGCAGACACCACCGGCATCACGATGGGCGTGACCAAGCACAATTGGCTCATCACGCAGGCGTCCGACATCCCTCGGGTGATATCCGAGGCATTCCACGTCGCGACGACCGGTCGGCCCGGTCCGGTGCTCGTCGATCTCCCGAAAGACATCGCGAACGCCATGATGGAGTGGTACTGGCCCGAGTCGATCGACCTGCCGGGATACCGACCAGCCGGCGCCCCTGACCTGAGCGCGATCGCTGCCGCGGCGGACCTCATCGAGGCGTCGGAGCGGCCGGTCATCTACGCCGGTGGCGGGGTGCTCAAGTCGCACGGCTGCGAGGCACTCGCCGAGCTGGCCGAGCTAACCGGCATACCTGTCGTCACGACGCTCATGGCGCGCGGTGCTTTCCCCGACAGTCACCCGCTCTGCCTGGGCATGCCCGGGATGCACGGCAACTTCACGGCCGTGACGGCTATGCAGCGCGCCGACTTGCTCATCGCCCTCGGCAGCCGTTTCGACGATCGCGTGACCGGCAAGATCTCGGCCTTTGCTCCGGATGCCAAGGTGATCCACGTCGACGTCGACAAGGCCGAGATCGGGAAGGTCCGCCGTCCCGAGGTCGGGATAGTGGCCGACTGCCGTCTCGCCACCGAGGCGTTGGTCGCCAGACTGGGCGAGAACGGTCGCCTAGATGGGGCCCGCATCGCCCCATGGATGGCAGAGATCGACACGTGGCGCAGGGACTTCCCGTACGCATACGACCGCGAGGAGGCGGGGATCGATCCGGCTGCTGCCACCGGCATGGAGATCCCCGGCCGCCCACCCCTGCTCAAGCCACAATTCGTTCTGGAAGCGCTTCGGGACGCCACGCCCGCGGACACGATCCTTGCCTCAGGCGTGGGTCAGCATCAGATGTGGGCTTCGCAATTCTGGCGTTTCGAGCGGCCCAACTCATGGGTCAACTCAGGTGGCCTCGGGACGATGGGCTTCTGCGTCCCCGCGGCGATCGGGGCCAAGGTGGGACGCCCGGACGCGATGGTCTGGGCTGTCGATGGTGACGGCTGCTTCCAGATGACTGCGCAGGAGCTGGTGACGGCGTCAGCCGAGCGCATCCCGATCAAGGTGGCGATCCTGAACAACGGCTACCTCGGGATGGTGCGCCAGTGGCAGCACATGTTCTACGAGGAGCGTTACTCAGAGGTGTACCTCTCACCCGATCTGCCGGACTACGTCGGCTGGGCGGAGTCGATGGGATGCATCGGCCTCAGGGTCGAGACGCCCGAGGAGGTCCTGCCGGCGATCGAGAAGGCGAACCAGATCGATGACAGGCCAGTCGTCATCGACTTCCGGACGGACTCGATGGAGCAGGTGTACCCGATGGTGCCTGCCGGCCTCTCGAACGACGAGATCGTCGTCCACCCATCCCAAAAGGCGCGCCTCGATGCCCTGCGGGCGGGGACGTCGTGAGCGGGGCCGGGGCGAGGTCGAGCCATCGTCATCACCTGTTGTCGGTTCTCGTCGAGAACAAGGCAGGTGTTCTCGCGCGGGTCGCGAGCCTGTTCTCGAGGCGTGGCTACAACATCTTCTCCCTCGCGGTCGCGCCGACTGACGACGAGCGCTTCAGCCGCATCTCGATCGTGGTGGACGTCGAGTCGGCGCCGCTCGAGCAGGTGGTGGCGCAGCTCGACAAGCTCATCAACGTCGTCGACATCTCTGAGCTTCATCCGGACGCCGCGAGGGAGGCCGAGTTGCTGCTCGTCACCGTCGCGGCCGATGCCGATCGGCGCGCCCAGGTGATCCAGCTGGTAGGGGTGTTCGGAGGCCGCATCCTCGACGTCTCCCTGGTCGGGATCACGGCCATGTTGGCGGGGTCGCCGTCCCTACTCGACGACTTCGAGCTACTCATGCGACCCTATGGCATCGTCGAGCTTCAGCGGACAGGTCGCATTGCTCTTCCCAAGCTGGGCGTGGCTTCAGAGCAGGGGCTGCACCTGGCCGAAGGCGCTTGAGCGCGAGGACGGCCCAGCGGCGAGCCGTCACAACGAACATATAGAACAGTCCACCCAGGTATCCAGGCAAAGGAAGGCACAACGTGGCAACGCTTTATTACGAGAAGGACGCGGACCAGAGCCTCATCCGCTCCCGCAGGGTCGCGATCATCGGCTACGGCTCCCAGGGTCATGCGCACGCGCTGAACCTGCGTGATTCCGGCGTCGACGTGCGGGTTGGCCTGCGCGAGGGTTCAGGCTCTAGAGCGAAAGCCGAGGCCGCCGGCTTGCGGGTAACCGGGGTGGCCGAGGCCGCCGCCGAGGCCGACCTCGTCATGATGCTGCTGCCGGACACCGAGCAAGCGGCCACCTACGACGCGGACATCGCACCTCACCTCGAACCCGGCGACGCCCTCTTCTTCGCACACGGGTTCAACATCCGCTTCGGTCTCATCAACCCGCCGGATGGCGTAGACGTCGGCATGGTCGCCCCGAAGGGTCCTGGTCACCTCGTCCGGCGCACTTTCGATGAGGGCGGTGGCGTGCCGTCTCTCATCGCGGTCTCGGCGGACGCGTCGGGCAAGGCCATGGCGCTCGCTCTCAGCTACGCCGACGCCCTCGGCGCCACAAGGGCGGGCGTGCTCGAGACCACGTTCGAGGAGGAGACCGAGACGGACCTCTTCGGTGAGCAGGTCGTCTTGTGCGGAGGCGTGTCAGCTCTCATCATGGCGGCGTTCGACACGCTCGTCGAGGCCGGCTACCAGCCCGAGTCCGCGTATTTCGAGTGCTTGCACGAGCTGAAGCTGATCGTCGACCTCATGTACGAGCAGGGGATCTCCGGCATGCGCTTCTCCGTCTCCGACACAGCCGAGTACGGCGACCTCACCCGCGGGCCCCGAGTCATCGATCAGCACGTCCGCGACGAGATGGGCCGCATCCTCGCCGAGATCCGCGACGGGAGCTTCGCGGCCGAGTGGGTGGCCGAGAATCGCGCCGGGCGCCCGCGGTACAAGGCGCTTCGCGAAGAGGGCAAGCGGCACCCGATCGAGACCATCGGCACGACCCTGCGGGCGATGATGCCGTTCGTCTCCGCAGGTCGCCAGCGTCTCGAGGACGTGTCCGGCGGCTGACCCGGCGCCCCATCGGCGCCGAAATCCACCGTTCGCGGGGGCCCATATGGGATCATCGCGGGGTCGGTTTGCGCGATGGAGCGTCGCCGGGTCAGGGGAAAGGTGCATGCGCCGGATCGCAGTGATCGGAGTTGGCCTCGCCGTCGCCGCCCTTTGCGCGGTCGCGGCCATCTACCCCGGCATCAGCAGCGCATCGTCGAAGCCCCTCGCCGGGTCGGTTCAGGGCTACTGGCTTGCCGGCGCGGCCGGAAACGTGACGGCCGTCGGCCACGCGGTGAACTACGGCTCACCCGAGGCACGGCTCGGCCATGTTCCGAGCTCGCCTGTCGTCGGAATAGCCTCCACCGGCGACGGCAAGGGGTACTGGGTGACGTCCGCGAACGGCACTGTCTGGGCGTTCGGTGACGCGAGGCCGCTCGGCTCATTGCACCGCGGCCTCAGCGCTCCCGTCGTCGGAATCGCCGGCGTAGGTGAGAGCGGGTACTGGCTCGTCTCCTCGGACGGCGGCGTCTTCTCGTTCGGGCGCGCCCGTTTTCACGGGTCGATCCCAGGTATGAAGCGGAAGCTCGAGCTGGCTGCGCCGATCGTCGGGATCGCCTCAACCCAGGACGGCGGCGGCTACTGGTTGGCCGGAGGAGATGGCGGCGTCTTCAGCTTCGGGGACGCGAGGTTCCACGGGTCTCTCCCGAAGCTGTTCAGGAGCACCCATCAGCGCCTTGCTGCACCGGTCATTGCCATCTCGGGCAGTCCCGGCGTCAACGGGTACTGGCTCGCTGGCCGCGACGGCGGTGTCTTTGCCTTCGGCAGGTCACTGTTCTGGGGGTCGATACCCGAGTACCGCGACGGGCAGACCTTGCCGCACGACCAGGCTGCGCCCGCGATGGGAATCGGAGGTACGCCTGAGGGCTCGGGTTACTGGCTTGGGCTCACGAGCGGGCACGTCTTTGGCTTCGACGACGCAACGGATTACGCTCAAATACCAGGAGAGCGCTGGGGCGAATACGACGCAATCGCCGCGATGGTCTGAACAGTCCCTCGCGAAGCACCGAATTGCTGCTTGGCCAGCACCGTTGGCGGCGCAATCTCCCCAACTCTCATTGCCGTAACAGCATTCGTGTGAAATAGTTAGGACAAGCCGTCGGATGACCTCGTCGGGGAGGCAGCGCGGCACGGGAGGGGCAGGATGCGTCGAGTGAGGGGCAACAGGCGACTACTGGTCTGGAGCCTTGTCGCCGCGCTCGTCGCAGGCGGTGTCTTCTCCGTGCTGGTCCGTGCCGAGTCGATCGGGGTCAACACGACCGGCTGTTACGGCAAGTGCCCGGTCACGCAGGGCTACTGGCTCGCGGGGTCCGACGGCGGCGTGTTCACGTTCGGGCGGGCCCACTTCCACGGCTCGCTGCCGTTGTACCTGAGGAAGCACCCCGAGACGCTCGCGGCACCCGTCGACGGAATCGTCTCTGATCCGGGCGGTGGCGGCTACTGGCTCGTTGCCGAGGACGGCGGTGTCTTCACTTTCGGTAACTGCCATTTCCGGGGCTCCCTCCCTGGCTTGCTCAAGAAGACTCACGGCAAGCAGAAGCATGCGATCGTCGGTATCGCGTCGGCGTCCAACGACGGCTACTGGATCGTCGGCACGGACGGCGGTGTCTTCACGTTCGGGCGTGCGAAGTTCCACGGCTCGATCCCTTCCGAGCACATCCACCTGACGTCGAAAGTCGTCGGCATCGTCGCCACTCCCGATGGCAAGGGTTATTGGATCGTCTCCGCCAATGGCGGCGTGTACACCTTCGGGGACGCGAAATACAAAGGCTCGATCCCTGGTGAGCACCGCCACGTGGACAACATCGTCGGCATGGCGATCACGCCTGACGGCCTCGGGTACTGGCTCATTGGCCAGAACGGGACGGTGTCGCAGTTCGGGAACGCCCGCTTCTACGGCTCTCTTCCGTACTACGCACACTTCGCGGGACCGGTCTTGAGCTACGGCCCGGTTGTCGGCGCGGGCTCGACCCCGAGCGGTGGTGGCTACTGGCTTGCCGAGAGCGAGGGCAGGGTTTACGCGTTCGGTAACGCGCAACGCTTCAACCCGCTGAACGTCCGGCCGGGCTACCCGCTCGTCGGCATATCGGTACTGCGAAACATCTAGGCGTCAAGCTGGGCGGTGCGCGCCTCGTCGTCCCGCTCGCCTCCGCAACCAGACGGCGCCCAGCACTGCGACCAGCGCCACCACGGACGCGGTGTAACTCAACTCGATGCCGCCCCACGGCTCGAAACTCAACGTGCCTCCTGCCCCGGAGCTGCGCACCGCAAGATTGCCTGCCGCCATGCGGATCACGGGCTTGCCGTTGAAGAGCCAGCCCTGCTGATAGGCGATGGGCAGTTCGACGAAACCTGGGGCCGAGCGGTGGATCACCCAGGTGACAGGGCTCTGCTGCGTTGCGAGGCTGCCGCCACCCGAGCTGGCTGTGCCAGCCTTCGCCGGCCGCCCTCGGTGTCTGACGGGGACGGCATGGATCACCACCGAGCGTCCCGCCCGGATGACCACGCCCGTGCCCGACCCATGGTCGGGGTCGGTCAGATAGCCGATCTCTGACGAGACGGTGACGAGGGCACCGAGAAGCTGGACCGGTCGGACCGTGGACGTGTTCTGCCACACCTCCAGGCCCCCGCGCGAGAGCACGGGCCGCAGGTCCGATTGATGATCGAGCCAGCCGTAGGCCTGCCAGTCCCCGATCTTCGCGAGGATCACATACCGGACGCCGAGAGTTGCGAGGACGGCCCCGGCATGTCGGGTGGAGTACCCGTCAGCGGACAGCCGAGCGATCACATCGTCCATGGCCGTCGGTGATTCGAACGAGTACCCACTACCTGGCTCAGCTGCGGTCAGGACCGAGTTGGGCAGCCAAGCGCGGGCTGGCGAGGTGATCGTCCTGTTGTTCGCGAACGGGACGCTGGCGTAGGTCTCCCAAGGGAGGAAGATGGCGGGTGCGTTGCCTAACAGCTTGGCGACCTCGTTCCATGAACTGGGTACCTGAGACGCGCTGACCTGCCCGTCGAGCCCGTCGACGAGGCTAGGCGTGTATAGGACAGGGAGGAGGACGACGAGCGCCGCCAACGCGAGCTCGTTGCGCTTGTCAGCCGCGGCCGCCGCGAAGTGAGCAGCCGCCATCCCGAGTGACCAGGCGTAGAAGATGACGACGACGACTAGGAACTTCTCCGGCTCCCGCATGACCACGAATCCGGGCACGTGGGCGATGGACCATCGGTAGACCGGCCCCGTCGGGCCTTGAGCTCCAAGTGCCAGGAAGTATCCCGCGACTGCGCTCACCCCAAGCGCCAGCGCGCAGCGCCGCTGCTGAGTGCTCCGCCATGCGAGCCAAGCGCCATACGCGACGACGATGAGGAGCGCCACGAGGAACAACGGCCATCCGGGGAGCAGATTCTTCGGCTCGCTCGGCCCCGGACGCCAGAAGCCGTACATTCCGAGGACGTTCACGAAGAGCCCGTATCGCATGTCTCCCGATGTCGCATAGCTAGAGAGTTGTGAGCTGCTGCCGGACGGCTGCGCGTGCGCGATCAGTGGGCCGACCACGGCATAGGCAGAGAGGCAGAGAGCTACGACTGCGGCCGTTGCGATCGAGAGCAGGGCTTTCACGCGCCGTTCTGCTGTGGCCACGAAGGCAAGCGCAGGCAGGGCGATGATCCACGCGTAATGGGCGCTCAGCGCGACCAGCACCGCTGCCCAGATCCCGGCCGCGAGGGCGCCCTCTCCGGTGCTTGCCCGGCGCAGCGCGGCGACGGCGAACGGCAAGAGGGCGTAGCCGAGCAGGAACGCGACCTGCCCGGCGTAGAGGCGCTCGAAGACGAACGGGTTGAGCAGGTAAAGGAGCATCGCAGCGATCCGGCCGACGATCGGGCCGCCCACGAGGCGCCCGATGGCGACCGCCCCGAGCGGGAAGACCAGTGCTACCGGCAACCAGGTGCCGGCCGAGCCGATCAGATGGATGAGGAGATTGGAGACGAGCGAGAACGGAACGCCCCCCGTGAGACCACCGCGAAGGCCGTAGATCGCCGGCGGCACGGTCGGCGAGCGGGGACCACGTACCCAGTCGAGGAGCTGCAGCCATCCCCCGAAGAAGGGATAGCAGACGACGATGGCGATGAGAGTGCCGAGCGCGAGCAGCCAGCGGTCCTCGGCTGTCACCGAGACGAGCCAGCTGCGTGGCCGCGGCAGGGTGCCCGAAAGAGACGCTGCCTCGTCCGAGTCCGGCGCTACGGCTGGATCTGTGCCGGAGTCGACCGGACGACCGTCGACCCGATGCGACACGGCAACACCCTAATGCCGTTACCCGAGAGCAAGCAGCTACGAGCCTGCTTGCGAAGCCGCGCTCAGAGCCTCTCGACTACCCAGTCGATGCAGGCCGTGAGCGCTTCGATGTCCCCCGGCTCGATCGTCGGGAACATTGCGATGCGCAACTGGTTCCGGCCGAGCTTGCGGTAGGGCTCGGTGTCGAGGATGCCGTTGCGCCGAAGGGTCGAAGCGACGTCGTTGGCGGCGATACCGTCCTCGAAGTCGATCGTGGCGACGACGTGGCTGCGGTCGGCCTTCTTAGCGACGAACGGGCGGGCGAACGAGCATCGCTCGGCCCATCCGTAGAGGATCTCGGCCGACGTGTCGGCTCGGCCGGCGGCGAATTCGATGCCACCGTTGTCGTTGAACCACTCGACCTGCTCGGCTAGGAGCAGCAGGGTCGCGAGCGCCGGTGTGTTGTAGGTCTGTTCCAGCCGGGAGTTCTCGAGAGCGATCCGGAGGTCGAGGAACGCCGGGGTCCAGCGCTGCGTGCTCTCGATCCGCCCGATGGCGGCGGGCGACAGGGCAGCGAGCCAGAGGCCGCCCTCTGAGCCGAAGCACTTCTGGGGCGCGAAGTAGTACGCGTCGAACTGCAACGGGTCGACCCGGAGCCCACCGGCGCCCGAGGTGGCGTCGACGAGGACGAGGCCGTCGGTCGTCTCGCCCGAGTCTGTCCGAGGCCGGACGACCTCGGTCGCGACACCGGTCGAAGTCTCGTTGTGGGTGAGGGCATACGCGTCGACGTCCGCGGTTGCCCGAGCCTCGGGTCGCGTGCCGGGCTCGGAGGAGATGACTTCAGGGTCGCCGAGGTGAGGCGCGGCCTTCACGCAGGCGGCGAACTTCGACGAGAACTCCCCGAAAGTCAGGTGCTGGCTGCGCGCCTCGATGAGACCGAATGTGGCCGCATCCCAGAACGCGGTCGTGCCGCCGTTGCCGAGCGCGATCTCGTATCCGTCGGGCAGCGAGAGAAGACCGGTGAGGCCGCTGCGCACTCGCGCGACGACATCCCGCACGCCAGCTTGGCGGTGGCTCGTGCCGAGATACGAGTGTGCCTGCTTGGACAGCGACGAGACTGCCTCGTCTCGGACCTTGGAGGGGCCACATCCGAACCGGCCGTCTGACGGCAACAGGTCGACAGGGATCTCGAGATCGGGCAACTCTGGAACTCCTAGGCGCATCGTGACGGGTGTCGTCGGGGTTCCACGAGGCTAACGAACCAATCTGGTACCTGTGAAATCCAGCCGTCACGAGTCCCCGAGGCGCCAACGGCGCCCTCGCCGGGACGTCAGGAGGGATAGCGCGGCTGTGTCATCATCTTTCCATGTCGGTCGAAGCTGCCGAGTCGAAGATCGAGCACAGCAGGTTGTCGCGCCGCGTGGCGGCTGTCTCCCCCTCGGCGACGCTCGCCATCGATGCGGCGGCCAAGGCGATGAAGCAGGCCGGCGAAGACGTCGTCGGGTTCGGAGCAGGGGAGCCGGACTTCCCTACTCCCGCCCACATTGTCGAGGCAGCGGTGCAAGCGTGCCGCGACCCCCGCAACCATCACTACAGCCCAACCGCGGGCCTGCCCGAGCTGCGGGAGGCGGTGGCGGCGAAGACGGCCCGTGACTCGGGCCTCGACGTGCGCCCCAGTCAGGTCCTCATCACGAACGGCGGCAAGCAGGCCGTAGCAGAGGCGTTCGAGGCGCTGTGCGACCCAGGCGACGAGGTCCTTGTGTCGGCGCCATACTGGACTACCTACCCCGAGGCCATCAGGCTCGCGGGCGGGGAGCCGGTAATCGTCGAGACGGACGAGACCACCAACTTCGTCCCCACGATCGAGCAGCTCGAGCGGGCCTCGAGCGAGCGGACGAAGGTCCTACTCTTCGTGTCGCCGTCGAACCCGACCGGGGCCGTCGCGAGGCGCGAGGAGGTCGAGGAGATAGGTCGGCTGGCGCTCGACCGGGGCTGGTGGGTGGTGACCGACGAGATCTACGAGCACTTGGTCTACGACGGGGCCGAACACGTCTCAATGCCCGTCGTGGTCCCTGACCTCGTCGACCGCTGTGTCGTCTTGAACGGAGTCGCGAAGACCTACGCGATGACGGGTTGGCGCGTGGGCTGGATGATCGGGCCCCCCGACATCGTCGAGGGAGCCGTGAACCTGCAGTCACACGTCACCTCGAACGTCAACAACGTCGCTCAGCGAGCGGCGCTGGCCGCTGTCTCAGGCGACCTTCAGGCCGTTGCCGGGATGCGGACTGCCTTCGACCGCCGGCGGAGGCTCATCGTCTCGATGCTGAACGAGATCCCTGGCGTCGCATGCCCGATGCCACAGGGTGCGTTCTACGCCTTCCCCTCGCTGAAGGGCGTGCTCGGCGCGCCGATCGACGGCGTCACCGCGAGCACGACGCTCGAGCTCGCCGCCTTGGTGCTCGAGAAGGCGAAGGTGGCGTTCGTGCCGGGGGAGGCGTTTGGAGCGCCGGGATATGGACGCTTTTCCTACGCGCTGTCCGACGAGGACATCGTCAGGGGAGTAAGGCGGATCGGCGAGCTCCTCGCGGTCCAGGAAGTGTGAGATGGCTCGAATCCTCGTAACAGAAGAACTGGCTCCTCGCGGACTGGCGGTGATGTCCGACGCCGGCCACGAGGTCGACGTGCGCCTCGGGCTGAGCCCCGAGGAGCTCGTTGGCGAACTCCAAGGGGCGCAAGCTCTCGTCATCAGGTCTGCCACGAAGGTGACGGCCGATGTCCTGGCTGCGGCTCCAGACCTTCTCGTCGTCGGACGTGCGGGGGTCGGGCTCGACAACGTCGACGTCGAGGCCGCCACAGCCCGTGGTGTCATGGTCGTGAACGCCCCCGAGTCGAACATCCTCTCGGCAGCCGAGCACGCGGTCGCGCTGATGCTCGCCCTCGCGCGCAACATCCCGCAGGCCCACGCGGCCCTGGTCGACGGACGGTGGGAGCGCTCCAAGTGGGAGGGCCTCGAGCTGCACGGAAAGACGCTCGGGATCGTCGGCCTCGGGCGCATCGGTGCGCTCGTGGCGCAGCGGGCGCTCGCCTTCGGCATGCGGCTCGTCGCTCACGATCCGTACATCTCCGCCGAGCGTGCCCGCATGATGGGCGTGCAGCTGATGAGCCTGGAGGAAGTCGTTGCAGAGGCCGACTTCCTGACGATCCACCTCCCGAAGACCGCCGAGACGGTAGACCTCATCGGCAAGGAGCTGCTCGAGCACGCCAAGCCCGGGATCCGCATCATCAACGCCGCCCGAGGCGGGGTCCTCGACGAATCGGCGCTCGCGGCCGCCATCTCGTCCGGTCATGTAGGTGGAGCGGCTCTCGACGTGTTCGCCTCCGAGCCTTGCACCTCCTCGCCGCTGTTCGGCCTCCCGAACGTCGTCGTGACGCCGCACCTCGGTGCGAGCACGGCGGAGGCGCAGAACAAGGCCGGCGAACAGATAGCCGAGCAGATCGTGCTGGCGCTCGCCGGGGACTTCGTGCCCTACGCCGTGAACTTGCCGGCAAGGGGCGCGAGCGAGGCGGTGCGGCCGTACCTCGGCCTCGCCGAGTGTCTCGGAAGGTGCCTGGCGGCGTTGTGCGACGGCCTCCCCCTCGACACCGAGGTGACCTACGCAGGGGCTCTCGCGAAAGAAGACACGAGCATCCTCACCCTTTCGCTGCTGAAGGGCACCCTCGCAGCCGCGAGCGACGAGCCGGTCTCCTACATCAACGCTCCACGCCTGGCCGAGGAGCGAGGCCTCAACCTGACCGAGTCCGTGACGTCGACCTCGCACGACTACGTGAGCCTCATCACGGTGCGCAGCGGCGAGCACTCGGTCTCGGGGACCCTAACTGGCTCGAGCTCGTCGTTGACGGACCGGATCGTCATGATCGACGACCACTTCGTCGAAGTGCCCGTCGCGGCGAACATGCTCGTCGTGCGCAACGACGACCGCCCCGGCATGGTCGGTGTGGTGGGCATGGCGCTCGGGGAAGCCGGACTGTCGATCCTCTCGATGGCCGTCGGCCAGACGTCCGGGTCGGCAGGAACGGCTCTCATGGTCCTCACGACCGATCGGCCCGTCCCCGACGACGTCATCGCGCACCTGCGGCGAAGCGACGGGCTCCTCGCGATCCACCGGCTGTTCACGGGCTGAGGGAGGCCTGTTGACTGTCCTCGCGGCGTGCCGGGTGCTCCATAGGGTTACCATGAGCGGAATCTTCACCGGGGAGCATCGGCTGACCCGAGATCCCCATCACCGAAAAGGTCCGGGTTGGCATGGCGATCACTAACACCTTATGGAGTCGGCTCTTGGCGCGTGCTGCGCCTACGGGCGTGGTTGTCGTCGTCTGCGCGGCTGTCCTTGCCGGTTGCTCGAGCCCTCAGCCGGCGTCCAAGGGGAATCAGAACCCCGCGGTCTCCGGATACTCGGTGCGCCCGCACGTGCTCCCGGCTGGGGGCGGCAACGTGACGGTGTACTACACCGACACCGGGGGCACGCAGTGTCAGGTCGTGAGCGTGCCGAAGCTGACGAGCAATCCAGGCTCCGCCGCGTGCACGAGTGGCGCCACGAGCCTAAGGCTAAAGATCCCGCCGAATCAGCGTGCTGCGGTTGTGGACTACAAACTGACCGTCGCGATCACGAATACGAACGAGACCGTTATCTCGCCTTATATGTATGTCGTTCTGGCGGCCCCTGCGCCGCTCGTGAGCTCCCTCACGTCCACCCCTTCAGGGGTTGGGTCGACCGGCGGCTCGATCACGATCAAGGCGCAAGTGCTGCACAGCTCCGAGTGTTACCTTTCCGCCATCCCTCCTGTGAAAGGGCTCGACAAGAAGGTCCACAAGTGTAAGTCGAAAAGTGGCACGGCGAGCTTCTCGGAGCCGGTGACCCTCCCGGCGAACAAGAAAGGGAAGATACGTAGCTATCTCTTCACGTTGCGCGTGGTGGGAGGCCCGGCGGGAATGCCGCCGCCGCTCCCGAACGGGCCTATAGTCCGCAAGCCGAAGAAGGACCACGGGAGCGGCACGACGACGACGACGTCTGCGCCCGCGTCGACCACGACCTCCACGACATCGGTCTCTCCGACCACGTCGTCCTCGTCCTCGGGCACGACGACCACGACGAAGACCTCGACCCCTGGCTCGAAGCACAAGACGACTAAGCCGACCAAGGCGGCCAAGCAGGAGACCTCGAAGTCGTTGACAGTGGTCGTAGGTCGAGCTGCTGCCGCCTCGATCAGCTCGTTCACGGCGTCGCCGTCCTCCATCGGAGCCGCAGGCGGCCCGATGACGCTGACGGCCAACCTGTCCGGGGCGACCTCGCTCACCACGTGCGAGTTCTCGTCCAAGGGCGGCCGCAAGGCCATAACGGGCCTGCCGGTGACTCGCCCATGCACGGGTAGCTCCACGTCTGCCGCCTTCACCGTGAGTCCGAACACGAAAAA
>JBKQLZ010000121.1:0-3041 GCA_052146895.1 Acidimicrobiales bacterium | reverse complement strand
CCTTCGTCGTCGTATCCATCGGGTAGGTAGACGTCCTGCGGCCTCATGACCACCGGCCGCCCCCTCCCTACACCGACGACGCACGGCAAACGGGACACCTTCACATCCCCAAGGTCGCCGTTCCACTCCAGAGCCAGGCCTACTGGCCGAGCGCATATGTCTCGTCCATGCGAGCCTCGATGAGCTCATCGGTGGTGCCCGTGGGCGGGTCCGCGAGACTGCGAGCCCTTTGACTATCCGGCGTTGGCGAGGACGAGCCGCCCGTCTGCGGCGAGCGCGAAGCCGGGGAGCGAGAAGCGCGTGGCAAGCAGCTCCGGTATGGCCTCTCGCTGCAGCGGTGTCACGCTCGTGCCCACGGGCGTCTGCTCGCTGAGGGATAGCTCGCTCCAGTCGCACAGCAACGTGCCCGCGCCGTCATCGCCACGAACGCCCACGATCAGGCCGGTGACGAACAGCGAGCTCGGATGCGTGGAGGTCCACCAGTTGCTGGTTTCGACGTCAATAAGCGCAACCGGCCGCGGGAGAAAGCCGTAAACATCGGCCCATTCGTTTCCCTCCAACTTCTGGAGCACGAGCTCGGAGCCGTCCTTCACGACGCGAAAGCTCCAGCCCGACTGCTCCTGCGTGGGACCCGGCCCGAATGGGATCGGCTCGAGCATGCCGCGGGGAAACCCGACGTCGGCGTGCCAGCTTGCGCCGTTCTCGCTGACGCGCAGGAGGAGGTGACTGCGGGGCCGCACCACGCCCGGCTTGGAGCCCAGGCGCATGCGTGCCAGGAACATATCCACCTCCGCGCCGAGCGCCTCGAGGGCTGCCTTCAACAGCAGGTTCTGCTCAAAGCAATAGCCGCCGCGGCGTTCTCTCACGAGCTTGCGCTCGAGGTCCTCCACCTCCAGCGACACCGCCACGCCCTGGTGCGGGTCGAGGTTCTCGAACGGGATCGAGGTCAGGTGCGCCCTGTGCACCCGCGCGATGCTCGGGCGCCCATTCAGGCCGATCCGCTCCAGATAGGCGTCCAAGTCGAACACACCCGCACTCTAGCCGCCGCTATTGCATCGCGCGATGGGTGCTGGTCCGGCTCGTGCGCTCGGTGCTCGCTCATCGAGAGACGCCCGACCGTGACTGATTACCAGGGCATTCTCTAAGCGGGAACGACGGGGGTCGCACCCGGTCTTTACACACCGCGGGATTGAGATCCGGATGGCCGCTCCACAGCTCGCAGGCTCAGAAAACCTCTCGGGGTAGACTGACGGTTCCGAATGAGCGATCTATCGAAGCGGCTTCGTGACTTTGACGAGAGCCTGTCTGATTTCAAGGCCGAGACCTTTCCGTCTTGGCAAACTGGCCAGATCTTCAATGCCCTTCTCACGCTGGCGCGGAATGAGTTCCCCGGCGACCCAGTAATCCAAGCCGTAGATCGAGTTGAGCAACAGGCGACGATCACGGGCCAGATAGGCAAGTCGGCATCGGACACGGACGTTGGATCGATCCGCGCAGTCGTAAAGCAGATTATGGTCGTCGCGGGCCAAAGCCCACCCGCACCAGCCTGAGTCGCTAGACCCGTCCTCGCCACCCGCCACTATGGCGGCATGAGTTGCGTCGCCGCAACCGATTGGAACGAGGCCACGGCAATCGCTACGGCCGCGCTTGCGCTCCTCACCTTCGCTCTTGCTGTCGCGGCGATCATCGCTGCCTACTACGCAAAGCGCAGCATCGACGCTGAGCTTCAGACCAGCGCAGAAGACCTCCGAGCGACCCGGGAGGCGACGGAAGCTGCCCAGACGATGGCCCAGCGCCAGATCGATGCGTCACACCGCCCACTTTTGATCGACGTCGCCCCAACTGGGCCAGTTGACGACAATGACGACCTCTTGGTGAACTACAGCACGCCGCGGGTACGTCTTGCATTTCCTGGCGGCCACACCGATGACGCCGATCCTCGGGCAATCTACGTGCATCTCGGCGGCCCTTGGGTGTCTATTGCCGTGCCCCTCCGCAACGTCGGCCAAGGCTTGGCTGTCATCGACCCTCAGCAGATCACGGCGCATGGCCAACGTCTCGGCGAGATGACCTCCTGTGAAGTCCAGCGTCAGCGCCTCCCGCCTGGCGAGACCGCTCGCATTATCTGCACTGCACGCATGATCCAGGGGCAGGTGGCTACATACCCGTGGGTCCTCTCGGTGGCGGTCCCCTATTGCGATTTTTCGGGTGGCCAGCCTGCGGTGGCCATCGTCCATCTTGAGCAGCTCGGTCGTGAAGAGGACTGGCGCCTTCGCGATGTCGAGCAGGCGCAGCCCGAGTCGGCTGATGGATCGCGCTAGCCTGGGCGCATGCCCGACAGTGCACTCGCCGATCTGCTCACTGAGACTGCGGAGCGCCTCCTCAATGCCATCGATGGCAACTTCGTTGAGGGCGATGACGTCGCCAGGGAGGCAGGTCGGGAGGTAGGCGACGCCGCCGTGTACCACGCCTTCCGCGAGATCGAACGGCGCGGCACGCTGAGGCTCGAAGCCTGGGAAGGCGGCATGGGTCTTCCTCGCATGATCGCCCTACCGCGCTAGGCCAACTCCGCGGACCCTGTTACGAGTGTGTCTGCTCACTCGGCGGAGAGCAGCCCTGTGGCACGCGCGCGGATCGCGTTGGCGAAGGCCGTGAAGCTCAGGTCGGGAGCCGGCTCATTGATTGGGGAGGCATGGTCGGCGGCGGCTGTGACGAAGCATGCCGCGTCGTAGAGCCGCTCGAGGATGAGACGGCGGCAAAGAATCTCGTAGCGCTTCTTGTAAGAGGCGTCGAGGAAGATGGGGTCGACCTCGAAGAACGGCTGCTTCACCCTCACGGGCTTGATGGAGCCGGGAGCCTCCTCAAGCAGGAACAGATATCCCAGCCACGGACGGATCGTTCCGAACCGGCCTTCGCGGTACGCCGTCCAGACATCGATGGCGTTGCCGATCGCCTCCTCGCTGCGGTTGTTGTAGTTGTTGCCGAACGAAGGACCGACCTGGCTCTTGAACTCGATCGCTGCCGCGAGCGCATCGCCGTGG
>JBKQLZ010000120.1:0-16428 GCA_052146895.1 Acidimicrobiales bacterium | reverse complement strand
ACCTCGTCCCCGAGCACCTCGCCGACGATCACCCGCGACGCGTTCATCCGCAGGGATCGGCGCACGAGCTGCGCCATGCCAATGGCCCCTTCGCCTTCGGTGTTGGCGAGTCGCGCCTCCATCGCGACACAGTCCGGGTGTCGGTCGCGCTGTTGGTCGAGGCCGAGCTCGAGCGCCTGCTCGATCGTGACGATCCGTTCCTCCGGACCGATCTCAGCTGCGAGCGCTCGCAGGAGTGTCGTCTTCCCGGCGTTCATCGCCCCCGATATCAGGATGTTGCGCTTTGCCTGGACCGCCGCGGACAGGAAGCTCGCCAGCCCTTCGTCGAGTGTTCCAAGCCCCACGAGGTCACGGAGGTCGTGATCTGCCAAGCGGTGTCGACGGATGTCCACGACAGGTCGCTTCGTGACCGCCATCACCGCGGAGAGGCGGCTCCCGTCGGGCAGCCGCAAGTCGAGCTCCGGTTGAGCTGCGTCGAAGCGCCGTTCAGTGAGACCGAAACGCACTCCCGCGCCACGAACCATCGCGATCAGCTCATCATCGGAGCTCGCGACCGCGCCCACCATCTGCTTCAGCCCAGTCGCATAGGTGACGAAGGCCCGGTCGCAACCGATCACGTCGATGTTCTCGACAAGCGGATCGTCGATGAAGACCTGCAGGACGCCCAGGCCGAAGAGCATGTCGAGTGCGAGCCTCTGCACGATGTCCTCGGTGGCGCGATCGAGCGGAGTCTCTCCGGTCGAGACCCGTGCCGCAACGCGGGCCTCGAGAGCACGCTGAGCGAAAGCCCGGGCTCGCGTGCGCACCGAAGCTCCCATGGCATCAGCTCTAGCGGGAGTGTCGCCGTCTGCTAGAGCGCGGGCGATGTCCGCCCGGAGGGCGCTCGCGAGGTCCACGATCTCGGGAGCGAAGATGTCCGGCCTCGTCACGTTCTGGCTCTGCTCACTCAGATGCGTCATCGCGCGCTCGGCCTGAGACCGGCCCTGCCCGCGGCCGTGGAGACATGTGGGGGAGGGACTTCGAGAATGCGCGTCGCAGGGACTGCGAGTGCAGCGGACTCTCCGAGGACAACCGAAGCGAGCAGTCGCACCGCCGGATCGGAGCGACCGAGGTGGCGGACTGCCGGAGACGGGAGTCTCCTCGGGGGTTGGGGAACCAGGCCGGCGCGCATCGTCTCGAGTGGCACGACGGCGGCGACCGGGTGCCCGAGCGCATTTGCAAACTCTTGCGCTGACTCACCGTTCGCTTCGGTGAGGACAGCCTTCGGCTCGCTTCCCTCGGCAACGAGCGAGACCAGCGCGGATCGGGCGTGAACGATCGATGCGGTGTCTGATCTGCAGGCAACGAGGATGCAGTCACTCAATTCGAACAGATCCCGTGAGGTCATCGCGTCCACCCGCCCGGCATCGACGACGACCGGGACGGACATCGGTGAAGCCGCGCGGGCGAGCGGCCCGGCGAGCCACTCGACAACCGAGCGCTGAGCTCGACCCGAGATTCCGGGTACGACCGCGACGCCAGGCAGCGAGTGGGTGCTCTGCGAGTGAGCCACGAGGAGCGACTCGTCGAAGCCGTGACGGCCTGCGAGCGCCAATGTTGCCGCCCCTGGCACCGGGTCGAGACCCAGGCGCAGCGCCAGATCGCCACCATCGGGGTCGGCGTCGACGAGACAGGCGACCGGGACTCGACCCTCCCTCCGGCTGGCGAGCTCGCGGGCAAGCAGTACCGCGAGGCTGGTTGAGCCGGGCGAGCCTTTGGCCGAGGCGATGGTGATGAGGCTCATCTTGTTGCTCCTCGCAGGCCTGGAGTGCCGGGCGGGACCTCCACGAGACTGACGTCACTCGCGGCACTTGCTGCAGCGATGACCGAGGCTGACCCCGAGGGGACGGAGATCGTCACCGACTCGACACCGGTGGACTCGGACGCTGTGCCCGATGCCGCGGAGCCTCCGCCGGTGAGCGCGAAGACGGTGCCGCGGCCGAGCACGACCGGGGTCGATCCGATCACCGCCGCCGCGCCCGGTGCGGCGGGTGTCGTGGAACTGCCCGTGCTGGATCCCGAGGTGCTCGAGAGGACTACGAGAACGTCGTCTCCGGGTTGAAGGCTCGACGGCACCTGATTGGGTTGGAGGCTCGTTCCGACAAGGGCATCACCGGTCGACGGACTCGCGCCGCCGAGGAAGTCGCCTACGACGAGCAAACTGCCCGCGACCACCGTCTCACTCACACGTCGACCGATGACCTGTGAAGCATCTGTCACCGGGATGGCGCTTACGCCTACTGGAGAGCTGAGTTCGACGCCTTGCAGGTCGGGCCCCTCGACGACAGCTCCTGCCGGTACCGACTGGGAGAGCACGAGGTAGCGGGTGAGGCGAGCTCCTCGTCGGGCCAACTCGCCCCCAATGGCCGCGCACGTCAGGACGAGTGCAAGTCCAACCAAGATGAGGCGTGGTTGACGGCGTCCACTCCGATCGCTGCGCAGCGTCGGAGGCTGGATGCCCACGGTCCGCCCGCGCCGGGGCGTGGCTCCCGACTCGTCATGGGGTAGGTCGGTGCTTGTTCGCGCACCTTTCGATCGAACAGCGATTGGCATGGACGCATCGTGACGCCGTCGGTTACCGGCGCACCTACCGTTCTCAGCCCTCGCCCTGTGGATCTCGCGACGACCCGAGTACGCGACTGAGCCCTGATACGGCTTTGCACTATTGATGGAACAGCCCCCGCTTCGCCACCTCCTTGACGAGGATTCACGCCCTGAGCTGGGCGGACGGGCTCTTTCCTCTGTTGTCCGGCGACATAGGCGCCGGAGAGTTGCTCGATTTCGTGTCGCCGCCCTTTCTGCGGTGGTGGTGTTGGGCGGTACCGCACTTGGCCTGGGCCTTAGCCAGTCATCCACAGGCCGCCTCAAGTCGGCGACCGCCGGCCCGAAAGTGACGACGCCGCTTCCTCTCAATTCGAACGGCGGCGCCGTCGTCCCGGCGCCATCTCGCGCCCCGAGCGGTCTCAAGTTCGAGTCAGGGGCGGCGTTCGCGCAGGCGGGCGCGGCGATCTACAGCCCAGCGGAAGGCACTAGCCCGACTTCGATCGTGTCCGATTCCGTCGACAACTCATTTTGCCTGCTCTCTGACTGCACCTACTACGGCGTCTTCGGTCCCGTCGCGCGAGGGACGTCCGAAGGCGTCTCCGTCGAGGCATACCTCGTCTCCGCGGCAGCTTCCTCCCACGGCACCAATTCGTCGAACGCCGCCGATGCCGCAGCTCTCGGCTTGCCGAATCTGCCGGCAGCGCTGCCGAGCTGCGAGCGCCAGACCGAGCTCTTGGTCCGTGTCTCCGTCGACGGCAAGGTCCTCGGCCAGCTCGCCGCGCCCGAGACGATCGGCGTGCACGAGCCGTTCGAGGCGCTGTCGGAGGGGGTCCTGCGCCCGGCCCGAGGCCCGGTTGTGCTCGTCGCGACGGCCCAGCTGTCGAGCCGAGTCGCCAAGGTAACGGCCGACTTCGGCCACAGCGCGTCCGTGAGCTCGACGCCTAGCCATGGCTGGGTCGTCCTGATCGGATTCGCTTCCCGTTCTGCTAGGTCGTCAAGTGAGGGAGTAACTCTTGTCGCCACGTCGGCGAGTGGTTCTGTACTCGAGTCTGCGCACATCCCCGAGCCAGGCCTAGTCGCTGTTGCTCTCCCCGCCTGCCCCGCCGCAAAGCCTTAAGCCCTCGGGGCAGGGGTGCCCGCGCGACCCCTCAGCGCTCGACAACACTGGCGTGATCGCGCTCGAGCCTCTGGAGCCCCCAACGACCGTCGCCTCCGACTCGGAGGTGGCGGCTGACTTCGCCGCCTTGTTCGAGGCGCACTACAGGCGCGTCGTCAGGGCGCTCGAGCTCGGTGGGCTCGACCATGCCTCGGCCGAGGACGCAGCGCAGGAGGCGTTCGCCCGGACCCTCGCCCACTGGCGCAGGGTCCGAGAGGGGAGCAACCCGCCGGGATACGTCTTCCGCACCGCCTTTCGCCTCGCTCGCCGGCAGTTCCGCAGACTGCCCGAGCTCGAGCTGGACGAGGCACGCGCGGCCGCTGATGACCAGTTCGCCGACGTCGCTGCGAGAGTGGACGTTGAAGCGGCGCTCGCGACGATGCCGCCGCGTCGCCGGGCGTGCGCCGTGCTGTGCCTGGTCGTAGGGCTGAGCACGGGAGAGACGGCTCGCTCGCTCGGAATTGCCGAAGGGACCGTGCGAAAGCAGCTCGAGCACGCCCGACGAGCTCTGCGGGCAGAGCTCTCGGACGACACTGCTGATCCGGCAGACGACCAGCCTGCCGAGCGGGTTACGAAGCCGGACGAGGACCCGGTCGCGCCGTAGCGCCGAGCGGGCCAGCACCAGCGGCCGGTTGACGAGATCGAGTCAGAGCGCGGAATTGCCTGCTCAGGGCGTTCCGCGACGGCGCCTTCACTGCTATACTTTCCTGCGCCGTTCGAGTAGGAGCAGCAAGGAGTGACGTGGGCGGTTGCCCACGTTTTTTAATTGTGCCGGGAGATCGGCCGTGAGCACGGGAGGAGGCGTAGATGAGCACGATGGACAAGGTCGAGCGCGTCGTCGCGCCCGTGGTTCGGTCATCTGGCCTCGAGCTCGTTGACGTCGAGGTTCAGTCCGGCACCGTGCGCATCACGGTCGACCGCTCCGGCGGCGTAGATCTCGACGCGATTGGCTCTGCGACCTCGGCAATCTCCCGCGCTCTCGACGAGGCAGACGCCGTTCCGGGTGGGCACTACGAGCTCGAGGTATCGAGCCCGGGCCTCGAGCGCCGCTTGCGCCGGCCCGAGCACTTCCAGGCCCAGATCGGCGCCATGGTGTCGATCAAGACCAAGCCAGGCACCGAAGGCGACCGCCGGCTCGAGGGCGTGATCGCGGCCGCCGACCAGAAGACGATCCGCGTCGAAGGCGAAAGCGTCGCCGGCGGCGGCCGCAGCCTTCCCTATGGCGACATCGAGCGGGCTCACACCGTATTCGACTGGCGTGCAGCGCTGGCCGGCACGAGCGCACCGACCGCGCGGCGCGAGCACAAGGCCGCCCGGCGGCACGACGGCCACACAGATAGTCACGAGCGAGACGACGACCGACACGAGACGGAGACACGATGAGCGCCCCAGCCAACTTCGAGATGCTCGAGGCGATGCAACAGATGGCACGGGACCGGGGTATCTCGGTCGACACCTTGTTCGACGCTCTCGCCAACGCCCTCGTGGCCGCGTACAAGCGCCTGCCGAATGCCGCCGAGGAAGCGGTCGTCACGATCGACCCTGACGGCGGCGAGTTCCGCGTGTTCGGCCAGGAGCTCGACGAAGACGGCAACGTCATTCGCGAGTGGGACGACACCCCGAAGGACTTCGGCCGCATCGCAGCCCAGGCAGCCAAGCAGGTGCTCACGCAGCGAGTGCGTGAGGCGGAGCGCGACCGGAAGTACGAGGAGTATGCCGGCCGGGAAGGTGACATCGTCACTGGCATCATCCAGCAGACCGACAGCCGCTTCACGTTGCTCGACCTGGGCAAGGTCGAGGCGTTGCTGCCCCAGGCCGAGCAGGTGCCCTACGAGCGCTACGACCACGGGGCGCGGCTCAAGGCCTACATCGTCGAGGTGCGCAAGACTTCGAAGGGCCCACAGATCGTCGTGTCGCGCAGCCACCCGGGACTCATCAAACGGCTGTTCGAGCTGGAGGTGCCCGAGATCTCGAACGGGATCGTCGAGATCAAAGCGTGTGCTCGCGAGCCCGGGCACCGGACGAAGATCGCCGTCTGGTCGAACGACCAGAACGTGGACCCCGTTGGTGCGTGCGTCGGTGCACGGGGTGCTCGCGTGCGGATGGTGACGACCGAGCTGCGTGGGGAGAAGGTCGACATCGTCCCTTACTCCGACGACCCGGCGGAGTTCGTCGCACGCGCACTTCAGCCGGCCAAGGTGAAAGAGGTCCTCCTCGACGAGGACAAGGGCCGGGCGACGGTGATCGTGCACGATTACCAGCTCTCGCTCGCCATCGGCAAGGAAGGCCAGAACGCCCGCCTCGCGGCGCGCCTCACGGGTTGGCACATCGACATCCGCTCGGAGTCCGAGGTCGCGGCCGAGGCCGAGGGTGAATGGGCCGAGGGCGAGTGGGTCGAGGACGAGTCAGGCGAGATGGTCTGGAAGCCCGCCGAAGGCGGGGAGACCCTGTCGGCCGAGCAGTGGGCCGCAGGCGACGCACAGGCCGATCCCGACGACGTCGCCCCGGGCGAGGTGGCCGAGGAGAACCTGGTCGAGGCCGCAGCAGCCATCGACGAGGAAGATCGTGAGCTTAAGCAGGCAGCCGACGAGATCAGGGCGTCGGCCGAGGACTCGAGCTTCGACGTCGAGACGCCTCCGAGCGTCGCCGGCAGTTTCGAGCCTGGCGAGGGCGAGCCGGGACCGGGCAGCCCTGGCTAATGATCCTGCGCCGAGCGCTGCCGGAGGCCCAAAGCGAATGTGCGTGGGCTGCCGGGAGGTCCGGCGCCAAGATGAGCTGCTGCGCATAGTGGCAGGCGCCGACGGCGAGCTAGCCGTCTCGCGTGACCTACCTGGTCGCGGGGCGTGGCTGTGCGTCGATTCGGCGTTCGAGTGCGCCACGACCGCCTCTAAGCGGAACCGCTGGTCGGTAGCTTTGCGGCAACCTGTCAGGCGTGACCAGGCCGAACGCGTTGTCGATGCCCTCAGGCCTGCCGATGGGCAGGCCCTGACCCGGTAAAACGTAACTAGAGCGCATCGTCTCGGCAGGTCCAAGTCTGTCCACGGGCCTGCTGGCGATGTGCGAGGATAGAGATTCGCGCCGTAGCACCTGGTGCATGCAGCGCGCGTCCCGTAATCTGAGAGGACCGAACCGCAAAGTTGGCCAAGAAGATCCGCGTCTACGAGCTTGCCCGTGAGCTAGGGCTCACGAACAAGGAAGCGCTCGACCTGTGCATCGACCTCGGGATTGGCGTAAAGAGCCATTCCTCGTCGATCGAGGACGCACAGGGCGACCGCGTCCGGAGGAAGGCAGAGCGCGAGGGTCTGAAGCGCGACAAGCAGCCCGAGGAGCACCCCGAGCCGCCGGCTTCCACCTCTAAGCCAGCCGCAGCCGTTGCAGCGCTCCCGGCGACCGAAGAAACGGTCGCCGCTCCCGCCGCATCGCCCGCGCCCCGCAAGACTGCGCCGGCGAAGGCCGCGAAGGAAGAGGCGCCTGCGACCCCGCTGGCACCGGCCGCGACGCTGGCGCCGGAATCGGCGACCGTTTCTCCGGTCGCCGAGGGCGGCTCAGCGGCCGCGCCTCCGGCACCCGGCGAAGAAGTCGCAGCCGCGCACTCAGACGAAGCGACCGACGCCCCAATTGGGACGCATGAAGCGGCGCCGGGGCACAGGCTCTTCGTGAGCCGGCCTGCGAGCGAGCTGTCCGAGACGCGCCCGGCTGCGCGCCCCCAGGCACCAGCGCGCCCCCCTGCGCGACCGACTGCGCCACCGCCTGGCTCAGCGCAGCGTCCTCCCGCGCCGCCTCGATCGAGGCCCGCAGCGCAGGAGAACGCACCGGCAGCGGCTGCAACTGCCGCACCGACTGCCCCGTCTCAGGCGCCGCAGCCTCCGGCCGACGCAGGGGATCAACCTCTCTCCGCTACAGGCAAGCCCATCCCGCCGCCTCCCCGCCCCTTGTCGCCGTCGGGTCGCCCGATCCCGCCACCGCCAGGGCTGCGCCGGACCAGCCCTCCAGGGGCCCCTGGTGGGACAGGTGGCCGTCCTGGTGCGCCTGGGCAACGGAGTGGTCCAAGCTCACCCGGTGGTGGACCCGGACGCGGTCCCAGCACAGGCCCGCGGCCCGCCTTTGGCGGCGCACGTGGCGGCCCGAGCACGACCGGTCGTCCCGGTGGTGCCGGTGGAGGGTTCGGCACGAGTCGCGGCGGGCCTGGTGGCAGCACCGGCGGTGGATTCGGCGGTAGTCGCGGCGGGCCTGGTGGCAGCACCGGCGGAGGCTTCGGTGCGCCGCGAGGCGGCCCCGGAAGTGGCCCTCCAGGTGCAGGTGGTGGGATCCGAGGCGGCCCTGGTGCCCGCGGCCGTCCACCTCAGCGCCGGCGTAGCAGGCGCCGTCGCAACATGGAAGAGCTGGAGCCGATCCAGGTCACGGCGTACGTGCCCTCGAACGCTCCTGTTCCCGAGAACGAGGTCATCGTCGAGCGCGGCTCGACACCGCAGCAGCTCGGCCCGAAGTTGAACCGGTCTGCCGGCGACGTCGTCCGCTTCCTGCTCCTGCAAGGCGAGATGGTGACGGCGACACAAGCGCTCACCGACGACATGATCGAGCTCTTCGCGGCCGAGATCGGCGCCCGCGTGCGCATGGTCGACCCGGGCGAGGAACAAGAGGCAGCGCTTCACCTCCGGCTCTTCGGGGACGAGGACGCCGAGGAGGAAGAGGACGAGAGCATGCTCCGTCCGCGGCCTCCGGTCATCACCGTCATGGGACACGTCGACCACGGCAAGACGCTGCTGCTCGACCGGATTCGTTCGGCAAACGTCGTCTCGGGTGAGGCGGGTGGCATCACCCAGCACATCGGTGCCTACCAGACCGAGTGGCAAGGTCACGTGCTGACCTTCATCGACACGCCGGGCCACGAAGCCTTCACGGCGATGCGCGCACGTGGTGCGAGCATCACCGACATCGTCGTTCTCGTGGTGGCCGCCGACGACGGTGTGATGCCACAGACGATCGAGGCAATCAATCACGCCAAGGCGGCCGAGGCTCCGATCGTCGTGGCGATCAACAAGGTCGACCGCGAAGACGCTGATCCGAACCGGGTCATGCAGCAGCTCTCCGATCAGGGACTCGTGCCAGAGGAGTGGGGCGGGGACACGATCACGGTCCAGATCTCAGCGCTCCAGAATCTCGGGATCGAGGACTTGCTCGAGCAGCTCGTAGTGCTCTCCGAGGTGCTCGAGTTGCGGGCGAACCCCGAAGGCGATGCCCGCGGCGTGGTGCTCGAGGCGAATCTCGACGTTGGTCGCGGCCCGGTCGCGACCGTCATCGTCGAGACCGGCACGCTCCGCGTGGGCGATCCGATCGTGGCCGGCCCGGCCTGGGGTCGTGTCAAGGCGCTCATCAACGACCACGGCGACCAGATCAAAGAGGCGCCGCCCTCGACCCCTGTGCAAGTGCTCGGACTCTCCGAGCCGCCGATCGCGGGCGACGACCTCCGGGTCACGAACGACCTTTCGATCGCGCGGACCGTGGGCGAGGCGCGCGAGCAGCGCCTACGTTTTGCGGCGTTCGCCCAGTCGGCCGCTGCTTCCTCCGGTGCGCCGGGCGCCAGGCTCGAGGACTTGTTCGAGCAGATCAGCCGCGGTGAGACAGCGACGCTCAACATCGTGCTGAAGGCCGACGTGCAGGGTTCGCTCGAGGCCGTCACCGAGAGCCTCCGCAAGCTCGAGCGCGACGACGTGAAGATCGCTTTCGTCCACCGTGCCGTCGGGGGCATCTCCGAGAGCGACGTCGATCTTGCGGCGGCATCGGGCGCGACCATCATCGGGTTCAACGTCCGCCCCGACCGCCGAGGCCGCGAGCTCGCAGAGCAGCGCAGCGTCGAGATCCGGACCTACGAGATCATCTACAAGTTGATCGAGGACCTCCAGGCAGCCATGGTTGGAATGTTGGCCCCGGAGTTCGAGGAGATCGTCACCGGCGACGCCGAGGTGCGTTCGATCTTCCGTGTGCCGAGAGTTGGGGCCATCGCAGGTTGCTACGTGACGAACGGAGTGATCACACGCGGCTCGAAGGTGCGGTTCCTTCGTGACGGCGCCATCATCTGGAAGGGCGCAATCTCCTCGCTCAAGCGGTTCAAGGACGACGTCCGCGAGGTGCAGAGCGGCTTCGAGTGTGGGATCGGACTGACCGACTTCCAAGATCTGAAGGAAGGCGACGTCATCGAGACCTACGAGGAACGCGAGATCCCGAGGACCTGATGGCCGGCCGATACGACCGGCGCTCGGGACGCGGCGGCGACCGCCCGATCCATCCCTATCCACGCTCGGCTCGCGTGAACGCGCTTCTCGTCGAGATATTGGCGACGGCGATCGAGCGGATGAGCGACCAGGACGAGCGCCTCGCGATGCTCACCGTGACGGCGGTTCACACGGATCCGGACATCCGGCGTGCGCACGTGATGTTCGCGTCGCTGAGCGAGCCCGCTCTCGAGGCGCTCGAAGAGCACCGCATCGCTCTCCAAGCGGAGATCGGGCGCGGGGGAAGGATGAAGAGGACGCCGACGTTGCGCTTCTCTGCGGATCCGGCGATCGCCGCGGGCGAGCGGGTCGAAGAGGCGATCCGGCGAATGCGCGGCGATGACGACTGACGGGTACCTGTTGATCGACAAGCCTGCCGCTTGGACGTCTCATGATGTGGTCGCCCGCTGCCGCCGCTTGATCGGCACGAGACGTGTCGGGCATGCCGGCACCCTCGATCCCGACGCGACCGGCGTGCTCGTGATTGGCGTCGGCAGGGCGACCCGGCTGCTCCGCTACGTCACGTTGCTGGGCAAGTCGTACGTCGGCGAGGTGGCGCTCGGCGTGGCGACGTCGACCCTCGATGCATCCGGTGAGGTGACGGCCCGGGTGGACATGACCGGCATCGAGATCGACGCAGTCCGCCAAGCGGCGCTGTCCCTGACGGGCCGGATCGAGCAGATACCGCCGATGGTGTCAGCGGTGAAGATAAAGGGTCGCAGGCTTCATGAGCTCGCTCGGGAGGGCGTCGAGATCGAGCGCCCGCCACGGCCCGTCGAGGTGAAGAGCTTCGAGGTCTTCGCGACGGGCGAGGACGGAGTGTTCAGGGTTCTCGTCGAGTGCTCATCGGGCACGTATGTCCGGGTGCTCGCGGCCGATCTCGGCACGCGGCTCGGGGGAGTGGCGCACCTCAGGTCCCTCCGGCGCGTCGCCGTCGGCTCGTTCCGGGACACCGAGACGATCTCCCTCGAATCGGTCACACCGGAATCGGTTCTTCCTTCCGCCGGTCTCGTGCGCGACCTCCCCTCGGCGACACTTTCGGCCGATGTGCTGGAGGCCGTCTGTCACGGCAAGGTGCTCGACCGGGCAACTGTTGGAGTGTCGGGAGACGGGCCGTGGGCCTTGCTCGACGCCGACGGTGCACTCGTGGCAGTAGGAGAGACCAAGGGGCACGACCGAGTTCACCCGGCGGTGGTTCTCATGGCGGCGGGGTAGCGTCAGGTGCCTGTGCCTCGCAGACAGGGCAGCGTCGTCACGATCGGCGCCTACGACGGGTTGCACCTCGGGCACCGGAGGGTCATCGACGACGTCTGCCGTCTCGCCCGCGCCGAAGGGCTGGAGAGCATCGTCGTCACCTTCGACCGGCACCCCGCCTCAGTCGTTCGCCCCGATAGCGCTCCTTTGCAGTTGACCAGCCTTTCGCAGCGCCTCGAGCTGCTGCACGACGCCGGAGTCGATGACGTGCTCGTCATCGAGTTCACTCCCGAGCGAGCCTCCGAGTCGGCCGAAGACTTCGTCGACGAGGTGCTCGTAGGTGAGCTGGCCGCCCGGGTAGTCGTCGTCGGAAGGGATTTCCACTTCGGCCGCGGCCGCGGCGGCAACGTCGCGCTGCTCGAGAAGATGGGGGCGGAGCGAGGCTTTCGCGTCGAGCCTTTCGATCTGGTGGAGGACACCGATGCCCACGAGATCGTCTCCTCAACGCGGATTCGTGCCCTGATCTCAGTGGCTGATCTGGAAGGTGCCGCTCGCTTGCTCGGCCGCCTCCACGAGGCCCGTGGCCTCGTGGTCGGCGAGGCTTCCGCCTTCGAGGGTGCGGGCGACGGCGATGCCGGGGTCAGCGTCGAGATACCTCCTGGGATCCTGCTGCCACCGCCGGGCGGTTACCGGGCATTGACCGGTCTCGTCGGGGCCGGCGGCGTGCCTCTTCAACGCTGCCATGTGCTCGTTCCGCCAGATCGGGCAGCTCTGGCTGTTCTCGGCATCCGCGACGCGTGGGTACCAGGAAGCCCGGTCAGGGTGCTCTTCGAGAAGGCTGCGGAAGCCGGGGCGTAGCTCTCAGGTGCGTGCGAGCAGATCGAGCAGGTCGCCGATCGCATGATCGCGGTCGGCCATCTCAGGCAGGGGTAGGTGGCCCCGGATCTCGTAGCTGTTGCGGCGCCCCGTCTTGCTCTTCTCCACGTACCCAGCCTCGACGAGGTCTTTGATGATGCCCTGCGACCGCCGTTCGGTGATGGCGAGCTCAGCGGCGATGTCGCGAAGGCGCGCGCCCGGGTCGCGCGCGATGCAGAGCAAGACGCGCCCGTGATTGGTGAGGAAGTTCCACGTAGCCATTTACGCTGATCCGCCCCTCGTTACAGGAAAGATAACTCCGGCAAAACGATACCAGAGACAAATTACGCCTGTTAGGGTGTCAATACGCCTTGAGGAGCGGAATACGTTGCCCTCCCCGCGGTGGTAGGGAGACGACCATGCGTCGTGGCTGGGTGAACATGATCGGTCGCAGGGGCCCGCAAACTGGCGGGGCACCCGAACTAGGGAACGCGTGACCATCGCGACACGCGGGCGAACCGCTCTGCTCTTCGTGGAGGGAAGCGACTCCGACGCGCACGAGTTTCATACGCGGCTCGAGGAGGCCGCCCCGGCAGCGTTCGAGGTCGTGCGGGAGTCGACTCTCGCGGGAGCGACGTCGTTTCTCGAGAAGAACGCCGTGGATTGCGCGGTTGTTGGGCTCCTGTTGCCGGATGCAGATGGCCTCGACGTAGTCGACACTGTCGCCGGGCTGTGGCCAGAGCTCGCGCTCGTCGTGTTGACCGGCTTGGACGACAAGCTGGGCGAGGCCGCGATTGTCGCAGGGGCGAGCGACTACATCTCCAAGGCGGGCCTCACAGGCGGACAGCTCGTGCGCGCCATCCGGCACTCCATTCTTCGCAAGCGGTCAGAGAGCTCGTTGGCGGAGGCACAGGAGATCGCGAGCGTGGGGAGCTGGGAGCTTGATTTCGGGGCAGGCACTCTGAGCTGCTCCCGCGAACTGTGCCGTCTCTATGGGTTCGATCTCGAGGAAACCCCGACGAACGAGGCACTGTTCGAGCGGACCCATCCTGACGACCGCGAGGCTGCCCTGCGGGCTGTCGCGACCACCATCGAGGAGGGCAGCTCCTTCGTCGTCGATCACCGGCTACTGCTGCCCGACGGCTCGGTTCGATGGATGCGGGGCCGGGGAAGGGTAGAGCTGGATCCTGAAGGGCGCCCCTCGCGTATGGCAGGCACAGAGCAGGACACGACCGAGCACAAAGCGGCCGAGGACGCGCTCCGCCACCAGGCCGTGCACGACCCGCTGACGGGACTCCCGATCCGACCTTTCTTGCTCGAGCGGCTGACCGAGGCTCTCGCGGCACCAGCGTTTGCTCCGAACAGCTTGGCGTTGATCTATTTCGACATCGACCGGTTCAAGGTCATCAACGACAGTCTCGGTCATCAGGTCGGGGACCAGCTGTTGCTGACAGTGGCCGCCCGTCTCCGTGGCCTCCTTCGCTCGCCGGACACGCTCGCGCGCATCGGTGGCGACGAGTTCGTCATGCTGTGCAGCGGATTGGCCGGTGAGGCCGAGGCAGTGGCGATTGCGGATCATTGCCGTGCTGTTCTGAACGAGCCCGTCGGGTGGGATCGCGGGGACATCGTGTTGTCGGTGAGCGCCGGTGTCGCTCTCGCGACAACGCTCTCGGTCGACCCGGACTCACTCCTGCGTGACGCGGAAGGCGCCATGTACCGTGCGAAGGACGAAGGCCGCAGCCGGTCAGCCGTCTTCTCGCAAGTGATGCGGGCAGCCGCGGTCGGGCGTTTCGATACCGAGACCTCTCTTCGCAAGTCGATCGACCAAGGCGATCTCCGCGTCCACTATCAGCAGATCGTGACGCTCGACGGCGGGCAGGTTCTCGGCCATGAGGCACTCGTGAGATGGGCGCACCCCACGCGGGGCCTGATCGGACCGGATCAGTTCATCTCGATCGCCGAGGAGACCGGCTTGATCGTCCCTCTCGGCACCCTCGTGCTTCGCGAGGCCTGCCGCCAGGCGAAGGAATTCCAGGCCCGCCATCCCAGCTGGTCGCGCCTCACGATGTCGGTCAACCTGTCAGGCGCTCAGCTCGCGCAACCCGACCTGGTAGGTCTGATCGCATCGGCTTTGCACGACGCCGACTTGCGGCCGGAGTACCTGCAGCTCGAGATGACCGAGAGCGTCCTTATGAGCGACGCTCCCACGACTGTCACCATCTTGAAGGCGCTGAAAGGCCTGGGCGTGCGTTTGAGCGTCGACGACTTCGGGACGGGTTACTCATCGCTCGCGTACCTCAGGCGGTTCCCGGTCGACGTCCTCAAGATCGACCGCTCCTTCGTGAGTGGCCTCGGGAAGGACCTCGAAGACTCGGCAGTCGTCGCTGCGGTGGTGAGTCTCGCAGACACGCTCGGCCTCGTGACCGTGGCCGAAGGAGTGGAGACAAGCCTGCAGCGGGATTGCCTCGTAGGGCTCGGGTGCGCTCGTGCTCAGGGCTATCTGTTCGCATATCCGGTCGGCGCGACCGAGTGTGCGGCGGCGCTCGACCGCGTCGCCGGGGTCGACCCCAGCCTTGCCGCGACGCATCTATTGCCGACGGTGCGCCGCTGGCGCGATGTGGCGGACGCGGCATGGGAAGAGTGCCCCTGAATCGCTCCGCGAGCCGCTGACCTCGATGTGTGACGGGATCTTGCAGCGTCGAACTCCACTTGCCTTGCACCCCGCGGCGCCGCCGCCGTCAGCCGCCGGTGGGGTAGCTCACGGCGAATTCGGCCGAGAGCTGGGTGACGAGGGCATTCATCTGCGACTCGACTTCCCCAGCTGGAGCTGGAATCTTTCCAGTTCCGCCTCAGGGGCGCTGGGAGCGGGCAATCTCCGAGAGGAACGCGATGCTGGTCGCCACCCCGCGGTGGAAGGTCGGCAGGTGCAGTCGTTCGTTCGGGGCGTGCATCCGGTCGTCAGGAAGAGCGAAACCCATCATGACCACCGGTAAGGCGAGGAGGTCCTGCAGGTCTGTGACCACCGGGACCGTGCCGCCAGAACGCAGGAGGCGCGGTGCAACGCCGAAGCCGGTCCGGTACGCGCGGGCAGCGGCTCTCATCGCGGGGTGCCGGCGATCGACTACGGCTGGCCTTGCTTTGAGCAACGTCCGAAGCGTCACGCGGGAACCGGGATGACGAGCGGCAACCTCGGTGACGAAGCGGCGCAAGGCAGCTTCGACTTCGTTCGGGTCCTGGTCCGGCACGAGGCGAGCGTTGAACTTGGCCGACGCGGCGGCCGGAATCACTGCCTTTGACCCGGCGCCCTGGTAGCCCGCCGTGATGCCGTTCACCGTGAGCGCCGGGCGGATCGTCGTGGTCTCGTACAGGCTGTAGCCGGGCTGGCAGTAAGGGCGCCGGATCTGTCCGCTCGCGAGGATCTCGGTGTTAGATGGCCCGTTGCGCGCCATGAAGCGGCGCTCGGCCGGCCCGAGCTCGCGGACGTTTGCATCGAGGGCCGCGACCCCCCCTCCACAGCCGGGGGAGCGCAGGGTGGCGATGATCTCGGCGAGAACCCGGGCGGGCTCCTCGACGATTCCGCCGAAGCTGCCTGAATGGAGGTCCGCCCGGGCCGGTCCCCGCACCACGACTTCGAAACCGAACGCTCCCCGCAACGAGTAAGTCAGCGCAGGCCGGTTCGGTCCGAGCATCCGGAAGTCCGAGATGACCGCGACATCAGATCGAAGGCCGTGGCGGCGATGCTCGAGCCATAGGCGCAGGTTCGGGCTCCCGATCTCCTCCTCACCCTCGAAGACGCACCGGACGTTCACCGGCAGGCTGCCGGCGCCCTTCAGCCACGACTCGAGGGCCTTCACGTGCATCCAGAGCTGGCCCTTGTCGTCGGAGGCTCCGCGACCGCGCAAGTCGTTCCCGACGATCGTCGGCCTGAACGGCGGCGTCTGCCAGCTAGAGAGCGGGTCGGCCGGCTGGACGTCGTAATGACCGTAGATGAGCACTGTCGGCCGCCCCCTGCGGTGCACCCAATCGGCGTACACGATCGGATGGCGGCGAGTCGCGGCGACTTCCACGCGGTTCATGCCGATCGACTGGAGGTGGGAGGCCAGCCACTCTGCAGCCGAGCTCACATGGCTAGCGGAAGGCGGATCGGCGCTCACGCTCGGTATCGAGACGAACGTCTTCAGCTCCTCGACGAAGCGGTCCCCGTGGCGGCGGGCATAAGCGTGCGCGGCACGGGGGCCGCTTCGTGGCACCGGCCCGCTCGCGACGGGCGGGGCGAGCGAGGACCCGATCACTACGGTCGGTAGGCGCCGTTGAGCGAGCGCCCCATGGCGCCCCGGCGCCGTGCGAGCGCTCGCTCCCGAGCTGTCG
>JBKQLZ010000119.1:0-18181 GCA_052146895.1 Acidimicrobiales bacterium | reverse complement strand
CCACGGCCCCGCTTGTGCGCGAGCGCCGACGACGCTGTCATTGAGCCGTACAGCAGGCCAGCGGCCGGAAGGGTCAACGCCCACCAAGGACTGAGTCGGTACAGCCGGATCGTCGGCAGGTAGCTGGCTGCTTGTAGTGCCAGGGTCGACGCGGCCACAGCCATGGCTGCCACAGTCCCCGCAGTGGGCGGCGAAGCGATAGCAAGCCCGACCGAGACGGCGAGCGTGACTAGGGGTACGGCGAACAGTAAGGCGAGACCGGCAAGGGCTCCGAGAAGCCGGAGGGGCGAGTAGTCGAGCTCGTCATATGCGCTTCGAGCGACCATCTGCCAGAGATCTGCCAAGCGGGGGTAGGGGCGGATGCTCCGCACGCCAGCGTCGATACCCAGCCAGAGCCTGCCCCCAGCTCCCTTGATCTGTTGCGCGAGCTGCACGTCATCGATGATTGCGCCCTTCATCGCACCGAGCCCGCCGGAGCGGGCGAGCATTTCAGCCCGCACGAGGACGCACCCACCTGCTGCGGCGGCGACGCGCCCCGATCCGGAGACCCACCGGAACGGATACAGCATCGCGAAGAAGTAGACGAAGGCCGGGACGACGAGACGCTCCCAGCCCGTCGCCGTGCTGAGCTCGGCCATTATCGAGACCAGGTCCCTCTCATCCTCGAGAGCGAGGGCCACGAGTCTTGTCACGACGTCGCTGTCGTGGCAGATGTCAGCGTCCGTTAGCAACAGCCACTCTGCGTCTTCGGCACTCGCGACGCCCTGAGACATCGCCCACACCTTGCCTGCCCAGCCCTCGGGCGTCTTCGAGCCGGTCAGCACGGTGCACGGCACGCGTGCTCCGATCTTGCGGGCGAGCTCGCCGGTGCCATCGGTCGAGTTGTCGTCGACCAGGACGACGCGCCAGCGGCCGCGGTAGTCCTGCGCCGCCAAGGTTGCGAGCGTCTCGCCGAGCAGGTCGGCTTCGTCACGTGCGGGAACCACGGCTACAACCCCAGGCCATTCCTTGCCCTGGTATCCGGACCGCGCCGGCAGGACCGGACCGGGGAGCCAGAACCAGCCGCGGGCAACCACGATCGCGACGAACAAAGCGAGGCTCGCAAGACCGAGGATCGCCAGCACGCCGTGACACTACGGGGCCGTTGCGGCTATTACCGGTTGCAAGCGGGCGGAGGTGAGCACGCGGCCGGCGACGACGAGCCAAAGGTCGAGTCCCGCATGCGACTCCCATGTTGCCAACATGGGCGGGTCACCGAGAGTGATCTCGCCGTTGTGCTCGACCTCTGCCCGTTGCGGCAACCAGTCCAACCGAGCCAGCTCGTCCTCGACCGCGGCCCAACTGATGGCGTTGTTCACATGCCCCAAGATGTCGAGGTCGGTCGCCCGGAGCGGCCAGCCCCTGGCCCGTGCGACGGCCTCGCTCGGCGGCGGTTGGAGCGAGAGGCGCACGGAGGCGCGGCGGCCCTCGGTAGAAGGAACGTAGACACGTTCGAAGAGATCGCCTAGTCGCGCGGGTCGTCCGCTCGCCACGTCAATCGCGATCCACACAGCCGTCGCCTGCAGCGAACCACCACCGGCGCCCGTCATCGTGGTGGTTCGCTCAGCCCATTTCGAGGCGCTGGCCGAACAGAACGTCTCGAGGCGGAGCCGCTCACCGAGCACAGGGAACTGGTGAACGGTTACAGCGCAGCGCCTTAGGAGCCAACCGATAGGCGACGGCCACCCGGCATCGGTCGCGTCGTCCTCCGCGACGTCCTGCAGGTACCGGGCTACTGCGTCGAAGCGGAGCCGCCCGCTCGGCGTCGAGTCGCCGAGGCGGACTTGGCGTTCGGCGGAGAACACTCGGCCGTGTTCGGGCAGCGGAAGGTACGAATCTGGCGGCATGTAAGTCCTTGGAACCGGAGCGGTAAAGGAGGGGCGCGCCCTATCTCGGCGCGTAGTCGGGGGAGCTCCACGGCCACGCTGCCGCTAGCCACTCGTTCACGAGGTCGTACAGCGCCCGGTCCAGGCTCGCTCTGCTGGCGCGCACCCAGGAGGAGACGTCGACGTCGAAGCCCTCGCGGCGGGGAGGGTAGAAGTAGACGCACCCGATTACGCCCCGGCTGGTCGGGTCCAACACCGTGTAGGCAAAACCGCGCCTTGCCTCGAAATCCTCGGCGTGCTCGACAAGGTCGGCGAGGTTCTCTTCCAAGCTCAATGCCTTGACCGGCCAGTCTCGTCCGGCGAAGCCGGGGGTGGCTTGAATGTGCGAGATGCTCGAGGTCCAGGCTTCGAGGTCGGACTCGTTGTGCTCAGGTCCGAGCGGCTCCAGCCAGAAGTCGTCGGTTGCGAGCCCGGCCGGCGGCTCGTAATCGTCGGGCACGATCCGCTGCTGTCCGCTCGTTGACATCGTGGAAATCCTCCCATGGGGATGGCGCGCAATTGCGCAATTGCGCTATTGCCGGCGCGAGACTTCGCCATTGCCGGCGCGAGACTGTAGGCGGCGGCCGCGATGGTCGCGGTGTGAGAGGCGGTGCGGGCATGAAGGGGCAAGCCGGACTCAAGATGAGCAAGCTCGTCCCACTCGGGCTCGCTGCAGCCCTCGTGGTGCCGCTCCTAGGTGCCGCCACCGCACGAAGCGGGCCAAAGACTGCAACGGTCAATTTCGTCATCGACACAGCGAAAGGCCAGCGCGCCATCTCGCCGTTGATATACGGGATCAATGCCGACAAGAGCGTCGGCTCGGCGGCTGCCTTCAACGCAGTGATGGCTGAGACCCGGCCTGGCCTTGTTCGGACGGGTGGCAATCGTTGGACGGCCTACAACTGGGAGAACAACGACTCGAATGCAGGCAGCGACTACGAGTTCGAGAACGACGACTACCTGACGCCGTCGACGAAGCCGGCGGCAGCCGTCGTGCCAACCGTCAAGGCGGCCGAGGCCGAAGGTGCGACCGCGCTCGTCACCGTCCCGATCGCCGGGTATGTCTCAGCAGACCGCAACCCGCCGGGCAGCGTGGAGAACTCCGGGCCTGACTATCTCTCCACGCGCTTCCGGATCGACGAGCCGGACGAGCCCGGCGGCCCGACTCTGACGCCGAACCTGAAGGACAAGTACGTCTACCAGGATCAATTCGTCTACGTCCTCCACCACGAGGTCCCCAACGAGCCGATCATGTTCTCGCTCGACAACGAGCCGGACCTCTGGGACTCGACGCACTCCGAGATCCATCCCCTCGCGACGACGTACGCCGAGCTGCTCGCGAAAGACCTCGAGTACGCCAAGGCCGTGAAGAGCGTCCTACCGAACGCCCTCGTGACCGGGCCCGTCAGCTACGGCTGGGAGGGCTACCTCACGCTGCAGAACGCGCCAGACTCGGCAGCGGACGGGGACTTCCTCGACTGGTGGATGAAACAGGTCAAGCTGGCTGACAAGAAAGCTGGCAAGACGCTCATCAACGATCTCGATCTCCACTGGTACCCCGAGGCCACTGGGGGCGGTGTCCGCATCACCGGCACCGACACGACGCCTGCCGTGGTGGCGGCTCGGGAGCAGGCTCCGCGCTCGCTCTGGGACAAGTCCTACGTCGAGGACAGCTGGATCACACAGGACACGCTCGACAACAAGGGGATCGACCTGATCCCGCGCCTGCAAGGCATGGTCAAGAAGTACAACCCCGGCATGAACCTCGACTTCAGCGAATGGAACTACGGCGGAGGCCAGTCCATCAGTGGCGGCATCGCAACTGCCGACGTGCTCGGGATCTTCGGGCGCTATGGCGTTCACGCTTCGGCCGTCTGGCCGCTCAACTCGAACGAGAGCTACACCTTCGGCGCCTTCGCCCTGTACCGCAATTACAACGGCAAGGGCGCTTCCTTCGGCAACACCGAGGTCTCGGCCACCACTAGCAACAAGGTCGACTCGTCGGTCTACGCGTCGATCGACAAGGCCGACCCGGATCACGTGGTCATCGTGGTGATCAACAAGGGCCTCACCGCTACGCCGACGACCATCGACCTCGATGGCGGCCCGAGCGCGAAGACCGCAGCGGTGTACACGCTCACCAGCGCCTCCTCGACGCCGCGGGCAGCAACTGGGCTCAAGACCTCGACCAACGACAAGTTCTCCTACACGATGCCGGCGCAGTCGGTCTCGGTGATCGTGCCGGCGACATCGGGCTCCTCGACGGCGTCCCGGCACTCGCCCGGCAAGCACCAGGCGATTGCGACCGCGATCGCCCCGGCAGCACGCCTCCGGCGAATTATGTGATCTGTGTCAACGCAACCGACGCGTTGCCGCCTTTAGTTAGGTGATGGACCAAGGCGGCAACTCGGCACCCCCGGTAGAAGAGGACTTCGACCAGTTCTTCCTCCGGATGCTCCCGCTCACGATCCGCGTCGCACGCAGGGTGACGGGAGACCCGTGGACGGCCGAGGACGTCGCGGTCGAGGCGCTCGCCCGGACGCACGCCAGATGGGCACGGGTCGCGCCACTCCCGTGGCGTGACGCCTGGGTCCTGAAAGTGGCGTCCCGCGAGGCGCTTCGCCACGTGCGCCGCCAGCCGCTCATGCTCGCGCCACAGCACAGCCCCGACGAGGCGGACCACGTCGTATTGAGGGCGGCGCTCGCGGCGGCCCTCGTCCACTTACCGAGACGCCAGCGAGAGACGATCGTCCTCCGCTACCTCTGCGATCTTCCCGAAGCGGACGTCGCGAAGGCTCTCGGCCTATCAACTGGCACCGTCAAGACCCATCTCCACCGAGCGCTAGCAGCGCTTCGCGCCAACATCGGCAGCGACTTCGAAGAGGACTACCTCCATGAGCTCCAAGCCTGAATCGTCACGGCGGCAGTACTCGCCCGCCACTCCTGAGCAGCTCCTTGCCCGCACGAAGCACCGCAGCTACGTGATCCGGCGCCGGCGGTTGGTCGGCGCCGGAGGCACTGTCGCGGTTGTTCTCGCGCTCGTGCTCGGGGGGATCCTCATACCGGAAGGCTCGGGCGGCGGTAACCACGGCGGTCGTATTTACACAGCGGACCGGATCGGCAGCGCCTACGAGCTCACAGCCGCAGCGCAAGGCGTGGCAGCCGCGTCCCCGAAGGTGTTGAGCGGGGTCGAGAGTGCCGAGGTCGGCTTCTCGCTCGATCTTCTCGACCACCTCGACAGCTCGGGCGCCTCGGCCAACACGCTCATCTCTCCTTCCAGCCTGTCCACAGCTCTCGCGATGCTCGAGCTGGGCGCGAAGGGCTCGACTGCGAGCGGAATCGCCGCGACGCTTCGCACTGCCGGCTTCTCGGCCGCTGAGCAGGCAACGGGCTGGCACAGCCTCGCGGCGGTACTAGCAGCTGAGACCTCGACCAACGACAGCGATCTCGCGCACGTGCCCGAGCTCAACATCGCAAACGCGCTCTGGGTGCAGGACCACTTCGCAGTCGAGCCTGCGTTCATCCGGGCGCTCTCGAGTGACTTCGGCACCGGGTTGTGGCAGGCCAACTTCGAGAGCGACCTCACGGGCGCGACCGACGCGATCAACCAGTGGACGAGCGAGAACACGAAAGGGCTCATCAAGCAACTCTTCAGCCCTGGTGCACTGGACGTGTTCACGCGCCTTGTGATCGCGGACGCCGTCTACTTCGACGCGCACTGGGCGACGGCGTTCAAGAGCGCCACGACGGACAAGACGTTCTACTTGCCTTCGGGCGCCACGGCGAGCGTGCCATTCATGACCTCCCCGTCTCAAGGGCGGACCTCGAGCCCGCTGAAGGCCCCGGCCGAGGTCACTGATCGCTACGACGCAGTCGAGCTGCCCTACGGCGGGAAGAAGCTCAGCGCACTCGTCGTGATGCCGACCCGGGGCTCGTTGGGAAGCTTCGTCCTCGGCCTCACTCCGGCCTCTCTCGAGCGAATCGTGAGCGGCCTGCAGTTCGGGCAAGTGAACCTGTCGATGCCCACATTCACGATCCGATCGGACGACAAGCTGAACAGCACCCTGGCCTCGATGGGCATGTCGCAGGCGTTTGGGTCGGGTGCCGACTTCAGCGGGATCAGTTCCAAGGCGGCCCTCCAGGTGCAGGCCGTCGAGCAGCACGCTTACCTGCAGGTGACGCCGACAGGGACCAAGGCCGCCGCCGCAACCGGAATCTCCGTCGAGCCCACGTCCATAGCGGAGTCCGTGCCGATCCTTATCGACCACCCTTTCCTCTTCCTCGTTCGTGACAACGCGACTGGCACAATCCTCTTCGAGGCCATGGTGGAGAACCCGACAGGCTGATCCAACCTCGTGGTAAACCTCCACCGAGCAGGAGTGGAGGGGGAAGTCGACGTGGGTAGCAAGAGAAGTCTCGGTTCGGTTGTTCGCAAGGCGCTCGTAGTCCCGTTGCTCAGTGCCGGATTGCTGGTACCGGTGCTGGCAGGAGCCGGGGCGAGCGCCAGCTCGGAGGGCACGAAGGCGGCGACCCCGCTCCCGCTCGCGCCGACCTGGAAGTACTCGGCGGACGCCATGCCGACACGCCCGGCGAGCTGCCCGCCCCTCACGAAGGGCACGACGGCGCCGTCGACGACGGCGAAGAAGAAGGCTCACAAGGCAAGCGATACGACCACGCTGACCGGCATCCCGCTCTGGCCGGCACCACCCGCGGGCAAGAACCCGGAGGACTACGCCGCCAATGACCACACGGCGAAGGCCGCGCCGCCGATCGTCCCGGCCAACTTCGACAACGGCGGCAACAACTGGAAGCTCACGAGCCTGCGCTACCCCGACGACACGGCCGTCACGAGCAACCCGCAAGAGCTCTGCGGTGTCGAGGGCAACAGCGTCGACAGCGCCTGGCGGACGACGACCGGAAGGCCGACCACGGTCATAGCGGTGCTCGACTCGGGGATCGAGTGGTGTGATGCGGGCATCGTCGGCAAGCTCTTCCTCAACCGGAACGCTCTGCCGCCGCCCGAGAACTCAGCGGGCAAGACCAAGGCCCAGCTCATCTCCGAAGGCCAGAAGTTCCTCGACAGTGACCCGTACGACCTGGACAACAGCGGGATCCTCAACGTCACCCAATACGTAAACGACCCTCGGGTGGCCGCGGTCGCAGCGGACTACGGTGGCTTGTTCTGCTCTAACCCCGCCAACCAGGACGGCAGCTACACCGGGATCTCGCCGGAGGACCTCATCCGCACGTTCGGCGACAAGACGCTCCCGAACGGCAAGAAGAACCCCTACGCCATTACCACCGAGAGCCCAACCGGTTTCCACGGCGCGATCTCAGGCTGGAACTTCGTCGACAACAACGACAATGCCTACGACGACGTGCACTACGGGCACGGCACCGGCGAGGCGCTCGACATGGCCGGCTCTGCCGATTCTCTCAACGACGAGGTGGGGGCGTGCCCCGACTGCATGATCATGCCTGTGCGCGTCGGCACCAGCTTCATCACGACCGGCAACCCCTTCGCCGATGGCGTGCTCTTCGCGGTGGACTCTGGAGCGACGGTCATCTCGGAAGCTCTCGGCACGACCGACGAGACGCCGACGGACACCCAGGCGATCGAGTACGCGGCCGCCAACCAGGTGCCGATCGTCGGCAGCGCGGCGGACGAGGAGTCCGAGCACGCCAACCTGCCGGCCGCCGCGAGCAACGACATCATCGACGTGAACTCCTCGACGCAGGAGACCTCCTGGACGCCGGCGTCCTCCCTCTACCTCAACGGCTGCACCAACTACGGCGCTGCGATCGACCTCACCGTCGAGAGCGCGAGCTGCTCGTCAGAGGCCACGGGCAAGACTTCCGGCACGGTCGGTCTCATCGAGTCGGAGGCCGCGACAGCATTCGCCGACGGCAGGTTGAAGCCCTCGGGCTACACCTCGGCTACCGGACAACCAGTCCCGCTTTCCGCCAACGAGGTGAAGCAGATCATCACGATGTCCGCCGATGACGTGGACTTCACGACGGCCGCCCCGAGCGCGACGCCACCGGCACCGGCGGACAACTTCGCCGTCAGCAACACAGGCATCCCGATCGGGACCACGACGATGTACCCGACCACGAAGGGATACGACATCTACTCCGGCTGGGGCCGCCTCGACGCCGCCCGTGCCGTGCAGTGGGTGAGCGAGGGTCGCGTGCCGCCTCAGGCCCTGATCACTTCGCCGGGCTCTTTCGTGACGTTCAACAGTTCCAAGAACATCCCCGTGACCGGCACCGTCGGCTCACCTCGCCAGGGTGCCGTCAGGTATCAGGTCGACGTCGGAATCGGCGCTGCTCCCGCAGACAATTCCTGGCACCTCGTGTCCGAAGGCAAGGCTCCGGCCGGGGGCAAGACGGGACTCCTCGCCACGATTCCCGTCGCTCGCCTCGCGGCCATGTTCGCGGCAGCGCACGAGTCGATCGAGGGCGGGCCTGTCACGAGCACGGGTGAGCCGAACGTCGACCGCTTCGACTTCAGCATCCGGGTGCTCGTGCTGAACTCGGCAGGTCTCGTCGGCGTCTCGCAGCAGGCGGACTTCCTACACGACGACCCCAGCCTGCTGCCGGGATTCCCCTGGACGTTCTCGAGCTCTCTCGTCGCTTCCTCCCGGTTTGCCCCGATCGGCCCGGGTGGCGAAGACGTGCTGATCGTCCCGCAGTCGGATGGGACGATCGGTGCCTACCTGCCAGGCCATAAAGAGCTTCCCGGCTGGCCGGTGAAGACGAATCTGTTCTATGTCCACGACAAGGAACGAGCGTTCGCGACCCACGCCATCACGTCCCTCCCACACGGAGAGATCATCGGGGGTATAGCTGTCGGCGACCTGAGTGATCCGTCTGGCCACTCGCTCGACGTCGTCGCGACCGATGCGATGGGCAACGTCTACGCCTGGAACTCCAAGGGCAAGCTGCTCCCCGGCTGGCCGCAACATGTGAACCCGGCCTTCTCCGAACCGTCGGCACGCAACCCCAACAATCGGCTGCTACCGGGCTTCGTCTCGGCGCCGGCCCTGGCCGAGCTTCAAAGCCCAAAGTCGCTCGACGTGGTCGCCGCGTCGATGGACCGCCACGTGTACGCCTTCCAGCCCGACGGCAAGGCGGTGCCGGGTTGGCCTGTCCTCGTCGTCGATCCGTCCAGGGTGCAGTCGGTCAATCCCGTCACGAACGCGATCACGTTCAAGGTGAACGCCGACCCGGACATGGGCTCCGAGCTCGTCGACACGCCGTCGATCGGCAATCTCTCGGGCGGGTCCGGACCACCAGACGTGATCGTCGGAGCCGACGAGGAGTACGCCGGCACTGCGAACGCCAACCTCGGCCTGTTCGGAGCCTTGGTTGGGAGCGATCTCAACATCTCGAACTCCCGCGTCTACGCCATCGAGCCCAATGGTTCGCTGCACAAGGCGGCCAAGGGGGCGCCCGACCCGACCGGCATGCCTGACCCTGGTGCGTTCGTGCCCGGCTGGCCCGTCGCGATCGTGGACCTCGACGCCAACCTGCTCCCGACAATTGGTGACGGCGTCGTTGGGACCCCGGCGCTCGGGAGCTTGAACGGCAAGAAGCAGCTCGAGATCGTCACCGGCTCGGTCGCCGGTCCCATCTATGAGTTGAACCCCAACGGCACCTCGTTCATCGGTGACACGGGCGGTGTGCCGAACGTGACCTCGTTCGTCTCCAAGGGCCAGACCCTCGGGTTCGGAAACCTGCTCCAGGCTTCCATCCCGGCACTCGGCTCACCTGTCGTCGGCCACCTCGGCACGATAAGGGGTTCGGGCGTCAGCATCGCTGCGCCAGCGGCAAGCTTCGGGCGGCTACTCGACGAGGCCTTCCCGGGCGACCAGACGCCGCATGACAACCAGGTCTCCTCGTGGTCGTCCAACGGCCAGATGGACGACGGTTCGCCCGACTTGATGAACGACCTGCAATTCGTCGCGGCGCCTCTCATGGCCGACCTGGCGGGCAACGGTCAGGACGAGCTGATCGAGACGAGTGGGCTCTACGACCTGCGCGCCTACACGTCCACGGGCGCCGAGCTCGTGGGCTACCCGAAGTTCACGGGCGGCTGGGTCCTGTACGGCCCGGTCCTCGCACCGTTCGGGACGAACGCGGAACAGGCGCTCGTCGTCGGCAACCGTTCAGGGGAGCTCTTCGCCTGGAACACGACGACGCCGGCATGCGACTCGAGCGGCTCTTGGCCAGAGGAACACCACGACCTCTGGAACACGAGCAATGCAAGCGAGCAAGGAGCTGCCGAGCCGGCTTGCGTCAAGTAGGCCCACCGCAAGTCAAGTTGAGCGGTTCGCCAACGCGCACCCCCGAACTAGCGTTCGTAGGGTGCATCGTGCCTTCACGTTCCGGCTCGACCCGACTGTCAAACAGTCAAGGGCGCTCGAACAGTGCATGGCCCTGCAGTGCGAGCTCTACAACGCCGCCTTGGAGGAGCGCCGGATGAGCTACGAGTGGCGAAAGCGCCAGCTCAGCTCTGCTCGCGTGCCCGACAAGCTCGACCAGTTCCGCACCCTCACAGGGCTTGCCGATCTCCGCCCGGAGCTGAAGCCCTTCGGGGTGACGCTCTGCAGAGGAACTCTCACCCGCCTCGACGAGGCATTCGCCGGCTTCTTCCGCCGCGTGAAGGAAGGAGAGGCTCCCGGCTACCCCCGCTTCAAGAGCCGCGCGCGCTTCGACTCGCTCTCGTGGTGCGACATATCTGGCTGGAAGCTCGACGAGACGAGCCGCCGGCTCTATATCCAGGGCGTCGGGCACGTGAAGATCAACCTCCACCGCTCTGTGCACGCAGACGTCAACGCCGCAAGGAACATTCTCCGGGCCGGGCTGGCCCAAGGCGGCAACGGGGCACGAGCCGCCAACGCCGAGCCGGTGAATCGTTAGATCGCGCTCGCGCTATCTAACGTACGGCGAGCCCTAGGTCAAGTAAAGAGGCTGCCCACTGCTCCCAGCAACACCGCGGCCACCAGGTCGGGGTGTTGCGCGTGGACGTCGTGGTCGGCAGGCGAGAACCAGTGCACCTGCGCCCGTTCCAGGGCAGCGAGGGCTTGGTCGGTGCCCTCACGTTTCGCCTCGGACCAAGCAGCCGGCGCCCCGGGGGAGTCCACCGGCAAGAGCAGCACAGGCACCTTCACCTTCGGGTAGACGGCCGTCGCGGGTGACTCCCACATGGAGCGGAGGATCTTCAGGTGCCGGTCCAGCGTGAGCCAAGGGGCGACGGTGCCGTCCGGGCGCACCTCGAAGTTCGCGAGCGAGCCCCTGATGCCGGCTTCGGGCCAGTCCGGGTTCCACTCGTGGGCGCGCCTTTCCAGCTCCTCGTAGGGCGTGCCCTCGATCTTCGGCGGTGCAAGCGCAGCGCTCACCTCGTCCCACGAGTGAAAGCGCGCACCGAGGTCGATCGTTCCGCCGTCGATGCATGCCACGCCCGCGAGTCGCTCGGGGTAGCGGGCGGCGAGCTCGAGGACGAGGTTCCCGCCGAAGGACTGGCCGACCACAACTGGGCGCCCGAAGGCCTCCTGCCCGAGATCGGCGGCGAGGGTGTCGAGCACGGCGGCCACGTCGGCGCACATCGTGTCGAAGTCGTAGCCGTCTTCCGGCTTGCCAGATCGGCCGTGGCCCCGCAGGTCGAGCGTGACGGTCGCGTGGTGCGCCTCGACGAGGAGTGCGGCGACGCCGTCGTAAAGGCGAGCGTTCGAGGCCAGGCCGTGAATGAGGACGAAGCCGGGGTGTTCCGGCTCGGCCCCGTCCGGCAGCGCCCACACGTCGACCGCGAGCTCGGTGCCACCGTCGCCGGGGATGAGGCGAGTGTCGTACTGCGGTCGGTCCGGCTCCGCTCTCATCGGCACTCCTCAGGTCGTTGGTGGTGCGACCGCTTCGATGAAGCGGTCGACGAGCAGTTGGAGGGCGACGGACTCAGCTGGAGTGCGCGCGAGCTCGGCCTCGCCGCGGATGACCGCGCCGAAGTGCTCGACCATGAGGAGGTAGGGATTGGCACCCTCGGTGGTGACGTCCTCGGATGAGCGGTCCTTCCTTCTGACTTGGATGACGTGGTCGTCCGGCCCCGGCGTGAAAGCTCTCTTCACGAACAGAGCGGCGTCGGCGCCGACGATCTCGAGCATCTGGCGCTCCGGAGCCTCGAACGAGCACTGGAACGAAGCGCTGCGCCCCTCACCGAGATCGAGCCAGCCGGAGTAGCTGGCGTCGACGCCGAGCGGGGCACGGTGAGCCACTCCGGTGACGTAGTTGAGGCCGTCGGGCTTCGTAAGGTCGATGCCGGCAGCCGCGAGCATGGGCGTGAGGCAGTAGATCCCGACGTCGAGGAGTGCACCGCCACCCATCTCCGGCCTCCACCGATGGTCGTCGGCGCGCCGAAGCTCGCCGGTGAACGCGGCAGTCGTGAAGAGCAGGTCACCTATGACTCCCTCGGAGACGAGCTGTTGGATCTTGCGGTCCCGCGGATGAAAGCGCGTCATGTACGCCTCCATCAGGACGACCCCTGCTGCCGCGCACGCCTGCGCCATCGCAAGGGCGTCGGGGGCGTTGGCCGCGAGGGGCTTCTCGCACAAGACGTGCTTGCCCGCCGAGGCGGAGCGCTCGGTCCACTCCCGGTGGAGCGAGTTCGGGAGCGGGATGTAGACGGCTTCGACGTCCGGGTCCTCGAGCAGCGCGTCGTAGGACGAGTAGGTGGCGCTCGCGTCCGACAAGCTCGCAGTGGCGGCGAGGGTGCAGCGCGACGAATTCTCGATCGCAGGGATGACCGCGAGGCGGGCGACCATGGAGGTCGAGCCGAGAACCCCCACGCTGACAGGTGAGTTCACGCCATCTCCGCCTCAGCCCACGGGCGCGTTGAGCGTGACCGGGACGTTGCCCTCATTGGTGGAGCGTTGTGCTGCTTCGAGCAGGGCAACGACGTCCCTCGACGACTCCGGTGTCACAGCCAGTTGCTCGCCGAGTGTGAGGTGGTCGGCGAGATTCCTGTGGAAGCCGTAGCGGTCCGCAGGCACTGGTGGAAGGAGCATCTCGGTAACTCCGTAGCCGGCCTCGTACCTCGCGAGCGCGAGCTGGACTGGCGCTTCCGCGTGGTGCGACTCCTCGCCGACGTAACCGACGCCCGGCTCCAGCCGCTCGAATTGAAGCGGGCGGTAGTGACCGGCGATCGTCCCTTTCGTCCCCTGGACGAAGAACTTCGGGCGCCGGATGGCGCAGATGTCGCTCTGGATGAACTCGGCCTCGCGACCGTCCTGCCAGGTGAGGCGAACCCGCACCTGGTCGAGATTCGTGATGTCGCGCCAGACGCGCTTGTGGCCGTGCGCCACGAGAGAGCTCGGGAAGTCACCCATCAGCTGCAGGATCCAGTCGAGGTGATGCGAGCCCCAGTCGTAGACGGCGCCGCCCGAGATGGCAACGTCCGAGTGCCATGCTCGGCACGGGTGCTCAAAACCACCGACGAACGTCTCCACATTGAATACCTCACCCACGAGCCCCTGGTCGATCGCCCGCCGGACGGCCAGGAAGTCGGGATCCCACCGGCGGCTCTGATGGACTGTGAGGACGAGGTTGCTCTCCCGCGCGAGCCCTATTAGGCCGTTGGCTTCTGCGAGGGTCAGGCACATGGGTTTCTCGAGGGCGACGTGCTTACCACCAGCGAGCAGGGTCCGCGCTAGCTCGAAGTGCGTCGAGGGCGGTGTGGAGACGACGACCACCTCCACGTCCTCGTCCGCCGTCAGCTCCGTCACATTCGCGTACGGCCGCAGGCCGGGGAACTCTTCTTCTGCAGCCTTGCGCCGTGCGGGATCGAAATCGCACGCGGCGATCATCTCGAGACCGGGGGTCGCGTTCGCCGCCAGCCCGTGATAGAGCCCCATTCCTCCGTACGGCCCGTACCCGAGGACGGCGAACCCGATCGACCTGTCGCGGTGCGTCAGCTCGCGGGCTCCGACGAGCGCCCGCCGCAGCAGGGTTCGCAGCTCGGGATGGGACAGCGCGGCGGGCTCGTTGCCGAGTCCGGAGACGATCAACCTTCCCTCACCAATCCGGCGCTCGAACATCACGGTCCGATCGGTGAACGCGATGCTCACCTGCAGCACGGGCACGGCGTCGCCTATTGTCGCCTCGAGGATCGACGGGCGATCGACGATCGGGAACTCGCTCGGTACGCGCTCGGTCAGGCCGACCTTTGCGAGGGCGACCTTGGCGAACCACTCTCCCGTCGGCTGCGCGTCGATGACACGGATCCCGAGCCACTCCCAGAAGTCAGGGGAGCTGGCGTCTGGCACGGGCACTGCTTGCGATCCGACGAGCGTCAATACCGACGTGCCGCGCTCGACGGCCGTCTGAAGCTGGGAAAGCCAGCCGGTCGAGGCCCGCCGTCCGGGATCGCCGTCGAACACCACGGCACCGTAGGAACGCGGGTCAGGCAGTTCCCCATCACCAGAGGTGAGCCGCTGGACCTGCAGTTCGACTCCCTCGGTCGCAAGGGCGTCTTCGAGCTGCTCCCGGCGGCTGTCGTCGCCCGCAGCGGCACTTCCCGCCACGATGAGGAGAACTCGCGGCGGGTCCGGACGCAACTGAAGTGGCGTCGGCATGGAGGCAGGCTATCGACTCGCTCCGGCCCGTGGCGCCGTCGCGCGCCCATTCGTCACGACCGCGACCTAACTTGGGGATCAGTGACATCGTTCGCTGCGTCAGGCCTCCACTCGGCGTTGCTGCTGGCCGGCCAGCTCTCGCCGCCGGTGCAGCTCCACAGGGTCCTGACAGCGATCCAGAGCGATCCGCTCGCGCTCGCCACCGACGCACTCGTCCTGACGGTCCTCGTCGGCTACCTGGGGCTCCGATTGCGCCTCCGGCACGAGGGCTCCTCGTGGTCGAACTGGAGAACAGCCGGCTTCGCGGCCGGCCTTCTGACCATCTTCGTCGCGACAGGCTCAGGTGTCGCCGCCTACGAGGATTCGAGCTTCCCGATGCACGTCGTGCAGCACCTGCTCCTCGTGACTCTGGCGCCGATACTCCTCGCCCTCGGCGCCCCGTTGACCCTCGCGCTGCAAGCGTCCAGGGGCAGGGCACAGTCGCGGGTCTCGGCGGCACTCCAGTCGGGGCTCGTCGAGACGATCTCCTTCCCCGTGTTCGCAGCGATCCTCGCCTACCTGACGACCGCCGTGTATTTCCTGACACCGCTCTATGGCATCTCCGAGGGCTACGCCTACCTTCACGGAGTGCTGCAGCTTTGCTTCTTGGTCGTTGGCTGCATCTACTGGTGGCCGGTCGTCGGCCTCGACCCGACACGCTGGAAGATGAGCTACCCGATGCGCCTCGCCTACCTGGCGACAGGGATCCCCATCAACTCCCTCATCGGGGTCGAGCTGACACTCAACCGCTCATCGATCGACAGGGCGCTGTACTCGGTCTCGGACACGCACACGGGCGGGGCCGTGCTCTGGGGGGTGAGCGTGCTCGTGACCCTCGCCGGAATCGCCGTCATGTACTGGAAGTGGGCAGGTCTCGATGCCCGCCAGGCGCTGAGCAGCGATCTGACTCTCGATCGCCAGCTCGGCAAGGACCCGGCGCGTGGCCTCGCCGGCGGCATCATCATGGACCCCCGCACCGGGCTCTGGCACTACCCGGCCGACGAGGCTCCCTCAACCTCCGGACCCTCGGGCTAGCCAGTGCACGCGCTCTCGGCGGTCTGGCTGACGACCCTCGCCACGACCATCGTGTCCGCGATCGGACTGTGCGTCCTTGCGCGGCGGCTTCCGGGGCGGCCGACGATCATCGCCAACTGCTGCCTCGCTATCGTGCTGCTCGGGACGAGTGGGGCATGGATCGGGACGACGGCATCGGGTCGTTTCTCCGCTGCGACCTCGCTGCCGTTTGCGCTGTGCGATGTCGCGACCCTCGTCGCCGCGGCAGCTCTCGTCACCCGCGCGCGGGCTTTGGTGGAGCTGACGTACTTCTGGGGGTTAGCCGGGACGATCCAGTCACTGATCACTCCGGACTTGAACGTCGCATTCCCGAGGCTCGAGTTCTTCGAATACGTGCTCGCGCATGCCGGCATAGTCTGCGCGGCGCTGGTGCTCGTGGTCGGCGAGCGGATCCGGCCGGGCCCGCGGGCGGTGCCGCGTGTCTTTGCGATCACTCTCGGGTACACGTGCTTCGTCGGCCTTGTCGACTGGGTCACGGGCGGCAACTACATGTACCTGCGCCGACCTCCGGGCAACTGGACGCTGCTGAGCGTGCTCGGTCCATGGCCCTGGTACATGGCGTCAGCCGCGGGCGTTGCCGCGGTGCTCTTCACGTTGCTCGATCTGCCGTTCTGGCGGGGCCGCAGGGCTGCGAGCGTTGGAGGAGGGGGGGAACGCACCCGTCCGGCGGGCCGGCTCAAGGGGGAAGCAGAGCTACGAGGCGGCGTGCGTGCGCCGCTCGCTCTGCCCGACGGACGGGTGCGCGACCATGCCGGCGCGGATCGTGAGCTCTCGCCACCTGACATCGGCGATCCGGCTGAGTTGGACGAGTTGGTGACGTTCCCGGCTGCGGAAGGGCGGCCCTCCCCGCCCGACCACGACGCTCGCGTCGCAGTGCTCGAGGACGGCCCACGCGACATCGCTAGGCCCACGTAGCTCGCCGGACTGCGCCGACTGCCGGGAGCTCGCGCCGGACACGAAGGCCGAGAGCCACCCGATCGCAGGCGGCGTCCCGGCCATCACGGCTTGCGGACCGTGCTCGCCCGTCCGCAGGACAGCCGCCCAGTCGCTCGCGAAGACCGAGGCAATCCCGTCTGCCAACGTCTTCATCAGCGCCTGGGGCGTCCGCTGCTGGCCGAGCTCCACTGCGACGTCGAGTGGATCCGATCCGGGGTAGGGCAACCGGTCGATGACGCCTCGAACGTCTTCGACTTGTACAGCCTCGAGCCGGTTGAGCGCGTGAGCAAGGTCGTCGCCGCTGATCTCGGCGGGCACGCTCACGGTGAGCTCGTCGACCGCCCGGCCCCCGTCGCGCTCGAGGATGTTGATCCCGATCACATCGGCTCCGACGTCACCGAGTGACGTGGTCAGCATCCCGAGCGCGCCGGGCCGGTCCGCCACCCATACCCGGATCACAAATCGAGCCACACAACTACCGTAAAGAAGCTGTGTGAACGGCAGGTTGCCGACGGAAGAACGCTGGCAGAAACTCAAGCCGGCGGCTTGACCCCGCTCACGACGGCAGCCTCGTTCACGACCTGCGTGGCTTCTACCTTCACAAAGCCTGCCTCGGTGAACATCTTCTCCCACGCCGCGATTGAGACCGGTCGTTCCTGGAACCTGAGCAGGTAACGCCCGGCGTTCTTCGCGATCCGCCACCAGCCTCCAGGCCCCTTCCTGATCAATAGGGACAACTTGGAGGCGATGATCTCCCGGTCACGGCTGTCCCCTCCGCGCCCGAACATCATGTCGCCGATGACGAGGCGACCTCCGGGTCGCAACCATCCGTAGGCACGCTGCACCAAGACCGGCTTGTCAGCGTCACGCAGGTGGTGCAACGCATAGTTCGACACGATGACGTCGATCGACGAAGGCGCGAACTCCAGCTTCTCGACCGGTGTCGCGCGTCCCTGCACGTTCGTTATGCCGGCGGCCTCTGCGTTGTCGACGAGGAGCCGGATCATCTTGTCGCTGATGTCGATCGCGAGGATCGATGCCACCTTGGGAGCAAGCGCAAGGGTGACCTGGCCGGACCCGCAACCGAGGTCGACGGCGTGCTCTTCCGGCGTGGCGGCTGCCTGCTCGACGACCTGGTTCACGACCTTGACGAGGCCGGGATTGTTCCCGGCGCCGTGGTCCCATGAGACGGCGCGCCGCGTCCAGAAACGCTGCTGTCGTGCAAGGTTCCGGTCCGTTTGCAACGGAGTCGGCGCGGTGTTCGTCATCTCACTCCTGGTCGGGGGTTCAGTGCTTCGGAGCGGCTGCATTGAACCGGAAGTGCCACGGCGCGTGAGGCGGCGTGGCGACGGTCCCGATCTGCTTGCCGCCGGAGAGCACCCTGACGGTAGCGCCCGCCGCAGCGACCTGGAGGTCAACTGGAGTTGAAGTGGAGGCAGAGATCGTCTCGGTCTGACCCGGCTGCAAGTCGCCACCGAAAATCGGCGATCTCGTCTGGATGAAGCCGTAATACACCTTGCAGGCCTCGACCCAAGTGAGCTGTGTTGCCTTGACGACGAGCTGATAGCTGGTGGTCCCGGTCACCGTGTACGCAGTGGTCTC
>JBKQLZ010000118.1:0-17408 GCA_052146895.1 Acidimicrobiales bacterium | reverse complement strand
CACCGTGATCACCTCTTTCAGCGTGGCTCCGGATCGGTACTACCAGGTCACCGTCACGAACATCATTCTGACCGATTCCAAGGTGAAGTGCAGCATCGAACCCACAGGGTCTCTGTTCTCCTTGCAGCCTGATCCGCTGCTCTCAGTCACGACGAGCCAGGCAGCCGCAGCGAGAACCTCTACCCTCACAATGGATGGGATTGTGAAAGTAGGCACGCACTTCCACAATATGTACGAGTATTGCCGGCCAAGCGGGTCGGGCGGAATACTGCTCGCGACGACCGTCGCGGTGCTGCCGCTGAGTTCGGGACAAACCAACCCGCTCACAGTGCAGGCGCGCGTGCACGAAGGAACGGCGGATGCCGTTGCTCGGTCAGAACTCCGCAACAGGTTCGCCAAGTCCCGCCCGGCGACTCGATAGTCAGGGGTTCGCGATGGCGCCACCGAGACCGAAGACTTCGAGGCGGGCCCGAGCTGGCGCCTTGGCGGCGGCTGGTCTCATGACGTCATCGGCGGCGGTATGCCTTGGCGCGATCACCTCAACGCCCGCCGGCGCCACGACGGTCTCGAAGTTCTACGCCTGCTACTCCGACAAGACGCACGCACTGTCAGATCTTTCGGCGACAGTGGCACCCAAGTGCTCTGGCGGCACCACGCTCGTGTCATGGAACCTTGCCGGCTCCAAAGGCACCCAAGGTGCACAAGGTTCGAAGGGGCCCCAAGGTGTGCAGGGCAGTCAAGGAAGCCAGGGTGCTCAAGGGCCTCAGGGCACCCAAGGAAGCCAAGGTGGCCAGGGAAGCCAGGGTTCGCAGGGGGCGCAAGGGAGCCAGGGTGCCTCAGGGAGCCAGGGTTCTGCGGGAAGCCAAGGTTCACAGGGCGGTCAGGGTGCCCAAGGCGTCCTCGGTCCTCAAGGTGCCCAAGGCGCGCCGGGCAGTCCCGGAACGCAGGGCTCCCAGGGCTCACAGGGTCCCCAAGGTGCTCAAGGGAGCCAGGGCAGCCAGGGCAGCCAGGGCAACCAGGGAGCGCTGGGGCCACAGGGGACACTCGGTCCCCAAGGGGTTCAAGGAGCGCAAGGATTCCAGGGCGTGCAAGGTGCGCAAGGCAGTCAGGGCAGGCAGGGAGCGCAGGGCAACCAGGGAGCGCAGGGGGCGCAGGGAATCGGCTTGGGGATCGGTTGGGAGTACCAGAACTCGACAGCGGTCCTACTTCCCCACAGTGAATCGGTCGTAGTCGCCGTTATCGACCCATTCCCGAACACCTACTACAACGTCGCGGTCACGACAATCGTCCACACCAACGCGAGCGTGTTCTGCTTCGCCTCGGCCCAGAATGGAACCTCTTCTCACTCGGTCCCAGAAATCCAGGCGGCGAGCAACAAGGCACCGGAGACACAAAGAACTACGACCCTCACCATCGATGGAGACCTCTACGCCGGTCATGCGACAGCTCGTATAGATGAGAGGTGCCGGACGAGCGGGTCGGGCGAGCATGTTCTGGCAACGGCCATGGTGGCGGTTCCTCTAGCCGGGATGCAGAAATCAGCAGCCGCGCACGTTGTGCGTGCTGAGGCGCAGCAGGCTGAGGCCGCCTCTGCGTCCCTGCCCGCCCGGCTCCGGAACAGGTTCGTCAAGCACCGTTCTCCGTAATAACTCCTTGACCGGAGACGGTCCCGGTGTGAGGCTGTCGATTCGCGGTCAGCCGGCCGACGGGGCCGACGGGCCGACTGAGAGGATCTCGCGATGGAGTCAAGGCCGCTGAAGAAGTCGAAGCGCTCTCGCGCTGGCGCGCTTGCAGCGACCGGCCTGATCGCATCGTCGGTGGCAGCGGGTCTCGGTGCGGCCGCGGTGGCCTCCCCAGCTGGCGCGGCCACGACCACGAAGTTCTACGCGTGCTACTCCGACAAGACACACGCGCTCTCAGATCTCTCCGCGACCGTGGCACCGAAGTGCAGCGGTTCGACGCTCGTGTCCTGGAACGCTGGCGGGCCTCAGGGCGCCAAGGGTGCCAAGGGTTCGCAAGGTTCAAAGGGAGCTCAGGGTTCGAACGGTGCGCAAGGGAGCCAGGGTGCGCAAGGCTCGCAAGGAGGCGCCGGCGGTCAGGGTGCCCAGGGTGCGCAAGGTGCCCAGGGTGCGCAAGGTCATCAGGGCTTCCAAGGGGCGCAAGGTGCTCAAGGTGCTCAAGGCTTCCAGGGTTCCCAGGGTGCAAAGGGCGCGCAAGGGGCGCAAGGCGCGAACGGCGCGAACGGCGCGGGTGAAGGCTACGAGGATCGCATTCGGTCCGTCTCCGTGGCCTCGACCCAGCCCATCCTCGCAAGCGTCACGCCGCCCGTGGGTTACTACGAGGTGATCGGGCTGAACTCGGCGTACGCGGCCCTCTCCTACAGCTGTCAGGTCCGGGTTGTGAGCACCCACAACTCAGACATATCTCAGACCGCTAATGCGGTGCAGAACGCAGAGGCCAAACAGGCCAACCAGCTCGTCAACGCCGGAATCCTCCATGTAGCCACCACCGGTGACTGGCTGGAGTTGACCTGTGTGACGAGCTCGGTCAAGAAGGCGCTCAGCCCTCCAGTTGTTTTTCACCCGACTCTCGTCGCCACGCCTCTTACCGGCGCGGACATCATCAGCACGAGGACCAAGACGGACGGTGCGGTGGTACGGGCGGTTGCCGCTGCCCAGTCGACGCGCCCGAGTAACCGGTTCGTGAGGCGGCGGAACCGCCGCTAGCTAAGCCCTAGCTCAGCAAAGAAGCGGCCCGCCCTGGCGTGGGCCGTCCTTCACCGCGAGCAGATGAGCCTGAACGTACGGGATGTTCATGTCGACGTGCCCAGGGCTCGGGTGGAACGTGCGCAGATGGCTCATCTGGAACCGCGCAGTCAGTCCGGGCACCAGCTCTCGCAGCTCGGTCTGGGTGAAGTACATGAAGCTGTTCTCGTTGTAAAAGGCCGTGTGGCTCGGGTCCTGGAACGCCCCGCGTCCGTCGGTGCTCGGCGTCTGCGTGAACATCAGCCCGGCATGAGCGAGCGCCCGATGCGCCTCGTTGAAGAACGCGGCACGGTTGGGTAGGCGTTGCAGGACGTCGTACGCCTTCATGACCGCGACGGTGCTGTCGCCGGCCGCGATCTTCGGATCATCCGGGTCAACCGTGACGTCCTCGTACCGCTCGTCGGGCTCGTCCCCGATCCAGATCGGCGTGCGAAGCCGCAGGCAGCGGAGACCATTCCGCTTCGCCCAGGTGAGCGTCAGCTCCTCGATGAACTGGCGGTAGTAGATGACGGTCTGCTCCTGGATCGCAGCGTTGATCCGGATCTCACGCTGTGTGTTGCGGCCGTGGACTCGCTGCAGGTACAGGGAAGTCTTGATCTGGCGGAACTCGCCGGCTAGGTACAGGCGCGACATCAGCTCCTGGTCGTCGAGGAACTCGAGATCGGCGTTGTACCCGCCGACAGCGTCGTACGCAGTTCGCCGGAACGCCCGCACGTGATTCGGCGCGTACCAGATGTACCCGAGGTTGTGAGGCGTAGGCGCCATCGAATGGCAGCGGTGGTAGCTGTGGCCGTCGACGTTCCCCTTCGTGTAAACCCAGCCGAAACTCGAGTCGAACTCGTCAAAATTCGGCGATCCGTCTTCGTTGATCTGGGCGAAGTCCGAGTACGCGAAGACCACTCCCGGCTGTTTCAGAGCGTCCGCGACCTGCGCAAGGCAGCCTCGGGCCAGAACGTCATCGTGATCGAGCTCGACGAGAATCTCGCCGGAGGCGAGCTCGCACGCTGCCCGCTTCAGCGCGCCCACACCATGGAGACGAGCCGGCGCTCGGCTCACCTTCACCCGCGCGTCGTCCGCGGGAGGCTTCCAGTTGGCGGCCTTGTTGTTCAACAAGACGATCCACTCCCAGTCCGCAAGGGATTGCTGTGCGAGCGACTCGTACGCCATGTCGAGGTAGCGGACCTCGTGGCTGGGCGTGAACACCGATACGAGCATGGAGAGCGCGCTACTTCGTCTTCGACTTCGTCTTCGTGGATCTCACCTCGGCGCGATATTTCTTCGGGATGTCGGCCATGAGCGATCGGTCGAGCTTCACCGCTTGCTTCAAGTAACCAATGGCCTGCGACTGGACAGCTGAACCCTTGCCACCGATCTCGAGCAGCCCGAGTGCCAGGAGTGCCGTTGGAGCGTCCGGCTGGTACTGGATGACCTGCCTATAGAGGAACTCTGCCAACGGCTTGTTCAGGGTGCGGTAGATCACGGCTCGGTTGTAAAGCGCGTGAACGTACTTCGGATCCTCCCGATTCGCCATCAGGTACTCCTGCAGCGCACCACGGGTGTTGTTCTCTTCTTGGTCGATCACGCCCAGGTCGTAGTACGCGACCGGAAGCGTGGGCGCCGCTTTGACCGCCTGTTCGAAAAGCTGTTGAGCCGCATTCAGGTTGTTCTGCTTGAGCAACGCAATCCCGGCTCCGACGAGAGTCTCATAGGAGGGAGGCTTGGTCGTGGTCGTCACTGCAGCGGTGCCGCCTCCGCAGGCGCTGACTGCACAGGCGACCGTCGCGACTGCGATCGATTGCGTGAGCCTCCCCGGTCTCCTCCAAATAGCAGGCGACAGACGCCGCCCTACTTGCGATGGACGCGATGGCACCCGCGAAGGCTAACCCATGGTCCGCGTGGTGGACAGACTCGCGGCCGCCAGCATTACCAACGAATGGCGTGGACAGTCTTGGTTACACTCGCTCGATGACCAAGCCGGCCGCGCCGAGGAGACCGGCAAAGGCTGCTCCCCGGCCTTCTTTCGAGGAGCTGCGGCGAGTGCTCGAACGTGAGCAGGGTCAGGCTGCAGCAGTTCTCCCGCCCGCGCCGATGATGACGGAGCAGAACGATGCTCCCGAGACTGCAACCCCAGCCGAGCTCGCGCCGTCGGCGCGTGAGGCCGGCTCGCCGATCGGCGCGACCTCCGCAAGGAGGACGAAGGCCCGTCCGTCAGTTCGCGGACGGCGCCGGAAAGTCCGACCGGTCTTCGTCGTGTCTCTCGCTCGCTCCGGGTCGACGCTTCTTCGTTACCTGCTCGACAGCCACCCCGCTATCGTGAGCCCGCCGGAGCTCAACCTGTCTGCCATTCTCCAGCACGTGGTGGAGGTGTGGAACCGGACCAACGAGGCCATGGCCGATCCGACCGAGCCCGCCGAGGCCCCGGCTGCCCTTGCTCCGGACGTCATCCGCCGTGCCCGCAAGGTCGTCGACGAGATCATGGTCGACTGCGCAAACACAGTCGGGGCTTCGGTCTACTGCGACAAGTCCCTCACGACCGTCGATCACCTCGGCGTCGTGAGTCAGTGCTACCCCGATGCCGCTTACATATTCCTGTACCGGTATCCGCTCGACCTCATCGCTTCGGGGATCGAGGCTTCCAGGTGGGGATTCAACGCGTACGGCTTCGCTCCGTACTTAGGCGCAGCACCGGGCAACTTCGTCGCCGGACTCGGCAACTACTGGATCGACCGGACGACGAAGATGCTCGAGTTCGAGCGCACGTGCCAGGTGGCGCACGCTCGCGTCTACTACGAGCTCCTCTGCGACCAACCGGGCCAGACGCTGTCGGACATCCTCGATTTCCTCGATCTGGCACCGGACGAGACCATCATCGACCGCACGTTCACGAGCGACCACGGCAGGGGGCCTGGCGACTACAAGATCGACTACACCGAATCGATCAGCGCCGACTCCATCGGGCGCGGGTCGACCCTCCCGAGGATGCTCGCGCCGAACCAGATACAGCGGATGAACGAGATGCTCGCCGAGCTCGACTATCCGTCGGTCGAGGCAGGCTGGCGCGGTGACCTCGGTGCGCTGCTCGGGCTCACGAGCACTGAGCGTGTCGGAGCCGACAACGAGGAGATCGCGAGGTCGCTCGAGAAGATGTTCTCGAACCGGGTTGCGGCACTGTCGGCGTCCAAGGGCGCCAAGGTCCTTTCCCTCGACGTGGTCGTGGGCGGTGGGCGAGGCGCCGACAAGGTCGTCTCCATCCGAGAGGGCGAGGGCGTGACGATCAGCGACGACACGCCGAGCGATCCGGACGCGAGCCAGCCTCTTCGCGCACGTTGCGTGGGCGACGTCCTGCTGCGCGTCGCGGCAGGCGAGATCAACCTTGCCCAGGCAGTCCATGACGGAACGGTGAGCGTCGAGAGGACGACCGAGGTACCGCAGGACTCCCGTCACGCGGTACGCGACGTCATGGCCACGCTCAAGCTCCTGCTCAAGTCCGAGACCTGACGGCTCGACGTCCAGCGCCGAAGAAGCCTGGCATTGTGACAAGGACGAGCCAAGGGTCGCGCCGATGCAGCCAGCCTGCCCGGAGGCAGAGAAATGACAGACCAGAACCCGAGCAACCTCGTAGTAGTCCTGCTTGACAGCCTCAACCGTCACCTGCTCGAGGCGTATGGCAGCGAAGAGTTCGCGACGCCTTGTCTGGCCGAGTTCTCGAAGTCCGCCCTGCGGTTCACGAGTCACCATGTCGGCTCGCTCCCATGCATGCCGGCACGTCACGACATCCTCGTCGGGGCGCTCGATTTCTGCTGGCGGCCCTGGGGGTCGATTGAGGTCTGGGAGGACGCCATCACTCGAGCGCTGCGAGATCGCGGGGTCACCACGATGCTCGTGTCGGATCATCCGCACCTTTTCGAGACCGGTGGGGAGAACTACCACACGGACTTCACGGCTTGGCTCTACGAGCGCGGTCACGAAGGCGACCCTTGGCGCACAACTCCCGACCCGACGTGGGCCGGCACGCCCGCTCTCCCTGTGGAGCGCCCGCTCTATCACCATCCCTATGACGACTCGCGCACCTACTTCCGCTCCGAAGAGGAGTTCCCCGGACCTAAGACGATGGCAGCGGCCGCCGACTGGATCAGGTCGGCGGGGCGAGAGCACCAGCGCTTCTTCTTGTTCGTCGACGAGTTCGACCCGCACGAGCCCTTCGACACGCCACTGCCGTATGCCCAGATGTACAACGAGGACTGGGACGGCCCTCTCGCCATCTGGCCGCCTTATCTCACCGATGCCATAGCGAGCGGGCGCCTCGATGCACGCAAGGCCCGCCACATCCGGGCCAACTACGGCGCCAAGCTCACGATGATCGACCACTGGTTCGGTCGGCTCATGACAGCCATAGACGAAGCTGGGCTCGCCGAGTCGACGGGCGTCATCGTCTGCTCGGATCATGGGCACTACCTCGGCGAGCACGACAACTTCGGGAAGCCCGACTCCCCGATCTACAGCGAGCTCGGGCGGATCCCCCTTCTCGTCAGATGGCCCGGCGAGCCTGCGCGGGACGTCGAGGCTTTGACGACCTCGGTCGATCTCCACGCCACGATCGCCGATGTGTTCGGCGCGACTGTCGACCACCTGACGCATGGCAGGTCACTGTTGCCACTGATCAACCGGTCGGCCACCTCGGTCCGCGAGCTGGCGCTCTTCGGATACTGGGGTCGTCACGTCGGGATCACCGACGGGCGCCGCCGCTACCTGCGCGGATGCGGCGAGGAGAACTTCCCCCTCTCGGTGTGGTCCAACCGCTGGTCCACGATGCCGGTCGGCCCGCTGCCTCAGTTACGCCTCCCCCGCCCGGACAGGAGAGCCACCCTGAGCTACATGCCGGGCACCGACGTTCCGGTCATCTGCCAGCCGTTCGAGCCCGGCGACGCCCTCCCCTACTGGGCTGGGCGCCGACCGCCGTCGGAGTCTTACCTATTCGACATCGAGACAGATCCAGCCGAGACGGAGAACCGTCTCGGTGCGCCAGGCGAGCGCGAGATGGTCGATGGCATGCAGGCCGAGCTCCGCAAGATTGGCGCCCCAGCCGACCTCCTCACCCGCGTCGGGCTCGACTAGCCACTGCGGCTCAGTCCTTGTGCGACGCTCGCGCCGGGTATCACGATGATGATCAGGGCCATGATCGCGAACGTCGATAGGTGGTTCGCCGAGGCATATCCCGAGAGTCGACGGCCCGATCAACTCTCGGGCAAGCCGATCACAGATGAGGCTGACCTCCCTATGTACCCGCAGGCGATAGAACCGCGCGAGTATTGATCGCAGGTTCAGCCGTGGTCGAGAGGACGAATGCCCCCTCGATTGCTGGCCGGACGTGGGGAAACGAAGAGCTGACCCCGGCAACGACTGCGTGTCGGAAAGAGAGGGAGACATGCCGACGGAAGCTGGCAGCCATGCGACGGACCGCGAGGCGCGCAACAACTACCTGATCGATATCGACGAAGCCTGGGAGAACTCGCGGGATGCGCTCGATCGCGCGCGTAACGCCTGCGAAGACGCACTCGAGTCGAGCCGTGCGACCTACGAGACGCAGCAGGTGAATGCTTCGGCGACTCACCGCCAGGAGCTCGACAAGGCGTGGGCGACTTACAAGCAAGAGGTGAGCGACACCGCTTCCAACAACCGGCGCGACGTCATCGCCGAGGCTCGCACGAGGTACAACGAAGCCGCAGCAAAGATCCGGCAGGCGTACGACGACAACATGAGCTCGGCGCGGGACAATTACTTCGAGGCTCTGGAAGGCGCTCGGCTCGCGTACGAGACAGCCATCGAGCAGGCCTACTCGGCCCACCGCGAGGCGGTGCAGAACGTCCGGCAGATGCTCGCCCGGAGCGATGACAGTCCTGCGGTCATCGCGGACCTCGAGCTGGCGGGGGCGATCGCCGCGCGCGTCGCCGAGAAGCCAGCATCGGAAAGGGGCGAGGGCGACAACAACGACTCTGCAGCGGACCTCATAGAGGAGGAGCTCTTCTCCGACCTGAACGAGTCGGCTTCCTGAACAGACTGTGTGAGCCGCGGCCGGACAACTACCCGGCGGTCGTCTAGATCCGCTCCAGCGCTGCGCCGTCGAAGAGAGGGACAACGCCCTCGGCCAGCAGGTCGGCCTGCATCTGGTCGTCGGTCGGACGAGGCTGCGCCTCGAGCGCCGCTGCGGCTTCCAACGTCGTTCGGAGGAGCCTGGCGTCGCTCGAGGAGTTCACGAAGAGCTGGCCCGCCACCGCGCCTGCGCCGAGCGTCCAGGACACCGACCTCGCGAGCGCCTCGCGATCATGCAGCGGCTCGTACCAGCTGAAGTGGGGGGACGAGTCCGCTGGCTCCCATCGGCGGCGAGCGGCCGCCTTTATCGTCTGGACGGCGACGACACGCTCGGCGCACGTCGCGAATAGCGCTTCGGTCTCGCGCCTGTAGTCATCGTTCAGTGCAAGCGAGTAGTTGTAGGGAAGCAACACGGAATCGAAGTCGAACCGCTCGAGGCTGCGTCGGTGCATCGAAGCAATGCGCAACCCGTGCCCGGTGACCCCGATGAAGCGGGTAAATCCCTCTTCGCGTGCCCTTATCAAACCCTCGACCGCTCCGCCCGGGGCGTGAGCCGTTTGCCACTCCTCCTCTTCGACGAGGTTGTGGAGCTGGATGAGGTCGACGTGGTCCACTCCGAGTCGAGTCAAGGAACGTTCGAGGCCTCCCCGAGCGCCATCAGCGGTCCGTTCGGCGGTCTTGGTCGCCAGGAAGACGCTCGCCCGATGCTCCGCCAGGAAGGGCGCCAACCGAAGCTCGGAGTCGCCGTAACCAGCCGCCGTATCCAGGTGATTTACGCCGAACTCGAGGAGCACATCGAGGAGCTGATCGGCTCTCTCCTGGCGCATGGCTCCGAGAGCGGCGGCCCCGAAGATGACCCGGCTCGATTGGTGGCCGGTACGTCCGAACTCCACGCGGTCGATCATGCTCCGACCATACGGCGCCAGTTTGCCACCCGCACGCGCCAAACCGGGCTCGAATCGCCGTGACCAGGCGAAATCTGACTCAAGTTCGCGGCGCGAAGTGCCGATGAAAATGGGTAACTGCCACTTGCCGGGTCGGAACTACGTCGCCCCAGCAAGCATCACGTGCCGAAAGGGAAGGCCAGGATCGTGACGGAAGCCAGCAACAACGCCATGGATCGAGAAGCGCGCAATGAACACCTGATCGACATCGACATTGCGTGGGACGAGTGCCGCGACGAGATCGACCTCGCTCGCGTCCTCTACGAAGAGGCGCTCGAGTCGAGTCACTCGACGCACGAGGATCTGCAGGAGAAGGCCTCGGCCGAGCACAACAAGGCGCTCGACGATGCCTGGGCGGCATACAAGCAGGAAGTGAGCGAGAGGTCGGCGACGAGCCGCCAGGACGCCCTGGCCGAGGCGCGCGGGTCGTACAACGAGGCCGCTGCGAAGATCCGGGAGGCCTACAACGCGAGCGTCAACACCGCCCGTGAGAACTACGTCCGTGCGCTGCTCGACGCGTGCTCGACTTACGAAGCCTCGGTTGCGGAAGCCTTCACCATGCACCGGCAAGCCATCGAGAGCGTCCGGAAGTTCCTCGAGCCGTCAGGCGAAGGCGAAGTCGGCATCGACAGCCTCGAGCTCGCGGGAGCAATGGCGGCTCGGGTGACGAAGCACCACGGGGCTTCCAAGTCGAAGCACTCCGACGCCGAGAGCGACGCCGACGCGATCGCGGAGGAAGCGCTCGCCAGCCTGAACGGAGCGGCGGCCTTCTAAGCAAGACCCTTCGCTGATCCCAACCGGCCGAGCTGCCGGTTGGGTCGCCAATTGGATGGTTGACTCGACGCGGCCGCGAACATATGGGCGGCTGCATGCCAGAAGTGCGGGAGACGGACCTTCAGTGTCCGCCACCTTTGCCATGACCGTGGCCCTTGCCCTTTCCGGGCGGTCCGGGCGGGCCGGTCGTGGTGGTCGTGCCAGCCGCACCGAGGCCGAGGGCAGTTGCAAGGGCCGCCAGGTCGGTCTGCAAGACGGGACCCTCTGCCGGAGTGATCTTCCCGTTCTGGACGCCGTTCGCGATCACCATGGCTGCTTGCTGCAGGTCGTTCACCGCTTTGGTCGGGTTACCCGCCGCCTCGTCACTCAGTGCCTGCTCGGCTTGGCTTGAAATGGCCTGACCGGACGCAGAGTCGATCGTCCCGGCCTCAACGCCCGAGGCGACCGCCTGCGCCAGCGTCGCGAACGCTTCGGGGGCTGTCGGCGGGGCCGGAGTGGTCGATGTAGTGGTCGTCGACGTCGAGGGGGACGTCGACGCGGGGGACGTCGACGGGGGAAGGGTAGTCGTGGTGTGAGGGCGCGTCGTGCCCGGGCCGGCCGCCGGGCCAGATCCGAGGCCGAGAATCAAGCCAACGCAAAGGGCGGCAACAAGGACCAGCGCGGCCAACCCCCAAAGAACTCGCTGGTCACGGGTCTCAGTTGACGCGACCGCTGGAGGCGGTGGAACTATGTCCGTGGCGGCTTCTCGGCCGACGATGGCCGTTGTGGCAGGGCTGCGCGCGACGATGGCCGTTGTGGCAGGGCTGCGCGCGAGGGCGGTGAGGTCGAGCGGCAGCGTCGGAGAGATGCGATCGGAGTCGGCGCCCAATCCACTCCATGGCGTACCGAACGCCGACGTGCCGAGAAGGGCGGCGACCTCGGAGCCGGTCAGGCGCTCATCGGGCCGGTGGTCGAGCATCCCGCTCAAGACGAGCTTCCAGGGCACCGGCAGATCAGCAGGAAGCGGCACCGGGCCGGCCATCCGCCGGGCCACCACCTCGCCCGGCCCGCCTTCGTATACGCGGCGCCCCGTCAGGCACTCGAGCAGAAGGATCCCGAGGGACCAGATGTCTGCGCTCGGCCCCACCTGGTTGTCCTCGAGCTGCTCAGGCGCCATGTACGCGGCGGTGCCCAACGTCGTCCCCGCTACGGTCACGGTGGAGGCGTCGACGAGCCTGGCGATGCCGAAGTCACCAAGGCGCGCTTTGCCGTCGACGGTCAGCAAGACGTTCGAAGGCTTCAGGTCGCGATGGACGATTCCCTGCTCGTGTACGTATGAGAGGGCGTCGGCCAGCTCCGCGCCAACCGCAGCCGCGTGAAGCGGCGTCAATGGACCGCGCTCGAGTACTTGCGCGAGTGTCGAGCCGTCGACGAGCTCCATGACCAGGTACGCCTGGCCATCGTTGATTCCCGCATCGAGCAGTCGCACGAGGCCGGGGTGCTCGAGCCGCTCGAGCGCCTGCACCTCTTGTGCGAGGCGGCGAGCGAACTCCGGGTCGCCCGATCGCACGATCTTCACTGCGACCCGCGAGCCCTCGCGCTCGTCAGCGGCCTCGAAGACGTCCGACATCCCGCCTTGGCCGAGAAGCCTGATCAGGCGGTACCGTCCTGCGAGAAGGTCAGCTGTCGAAGCCACTAGCGGGGTGCAACGCTGTCATATGAACCTCGAATTGGGCAGAAGGTTCGAGGTTAACAAGGAGGTCGTCGTGTGAAGCTTCACAAACAAGTCATCGAGGAACTGGCGGTGCGTCCTGGCGACGCCGCAGATCTCGCGCACCGGAGCACGACCGAGACGAAGACGCACTGGCTCTCGAGCACTGACGGTGCAAGTACGCAACGTGACCTCGCCGAGCACGACCTCGAGGCGTTCCGTTCCGAGCTCTCGGCTGCCCAAGAGCTGCTCTACGCGGCGGACACCTACTCCGTCCTCGTGATCCTGCAGGCACTCGACGCGGCCGGCAAGGACGGGACCATCAAGCACGTCATGTCGGGCGTCAACCCCCAGGGTTGCGAGGTCGTCTCGTTCAAGCTCCCGTCAGCCGAGGAGCTCAATCACGACTTCCTCTGGCGCTGCGCGAAAGCGCTCCCCGAGCGGGGGCGCATCGGGATATTCAACCGCTCCTACTACGAGGAGGTGCTGGTCACGAGGGTTCATCCCGAGATTCTCAGCAATCAACGCCTACCGCCAGAAGCAGAGCACACAAAGGATCTCTGGAACCAGCGCTACGAGGACATCAATGCCTTCGAGCGCCATCTCCACAGAAGCGGCACCCACATCGTCAAATTCTTCCTCCACGTCTCGAAGGGCGAGCAGAAGAACCGCCTACTCGCGCGGCTCGACGATCCCGCCAAGAACTGGAAGTTCTCCGTTGGGGATTTGGCAGAACGGGCACGTTTTGCGGAGTATCAACATGCCTACGAGGCGACCATCACGGCGACGTCGACTCCCTGGGCACCTTGGTACGTCGTGCCAGCCGATCGGAAGTACCTGACGCGGGCGCTAGTCGGCGGCATCCTTGCCCACGCGATCGACGAGCTCGGCCTGCGTCCGCCCGAGGTGAGGCCCGACCAGCTCGCTGCGCTCGACCAGGCGAGGCAGTCCCTCCTCGCCGAGTGACATGAGCCCTTACTTGCTCCCGGGGATCCGGGCCGCAACCACCGCCCCGCAAGAGGCGCTCATCCGCAGGGCAACGCGGGTCTTCGAGGATGATCCCCGGGTCTTAGCCGCCTACCTGGTCGGCGGCTTCGCTCTCGGGCAAGCGGACGCCTTTTCCGACGTGGACCTCCAGTGCATCGTGAGCACGGAGTCCGTGCCAGATCTCGCGAGCACATGGCGAGACCTTGCCAGCTCGGTGGCCGAGCCGGTCCACATCGAGCCGTTCGGTCAGATTATGGGCGGAGTCTTCATCACTGCTGACTGGCTCCACTTCGACGTCGTGTTCCACGAGGTCGGGAGCGTCGACCCGATGGCGGTGGAGGGCATGATCCCATTGGTGGACAAGGCGGGCCTCCTGCCGCCCGAGGCCGTCCCACGCCCTGACCGCCGGGGGGAGCCTTTCTATCCTCGCCGGATCGTAGAGGGCTTCTTCTTGTACATGCTGGGGAATGTCGTAGCGGCGATTGGCCGGGACGAGCCGATCCCGGCAAGCAACGGCGTGATATCGATGAGAGATATCGGCCTCGTCTCGCTCATGCTGGCGGAGCAGGGACACCGGAGCATCCGAGAGCACTCCTTCGGGAACCCCTTCCCGTTCACCAAGCGCCTACGGACCTACCTGACCGACGAGCAGAACGACGTGCTGGGGTCCCTCCCGCCGGTGGAGGCGTCCATCGACTCCGCCATCGATGGTTTCGTTGCGCTCGCACAGGTTTTCATCCCGAGGGCGAGGCGACTCGCCGCTCGGACTGGCACGCAGTGGCCGGCTGCCTTCGAGCGAGCGTCGGTCGAGTACTTCGAGCGCATGGTCGGAGTCACGCTGGACCTGTAAGACCCCCACGCTGCTGGGCTACTGTGCGAACAGGCGCGGCTCGTCCCGCGACACTCCGGCGCACGGGAGGAGCGAAGATGAACGTTCGTAAGGTTGGGCTCTATTCAGCTGCGAGCGTGCTCATCGGAGCTGTTCTCGTGGCGACCACACCGACGCTCGCAAGCGCCAGCACCGCCTGGGTCACTCAGGAGACCTACCAACCCTCGTTCACGTCGATCGACGGAATCTCCTGCCCGAGCACGTCCCACTGTGTGGCGGTCGGCGACACGGTCGGCGAGATCGGAGGCATCGCCGTCGGTAGCGGGAACTCCTGGACGCGCGAGATCGATCCCGTGGGCGTCGTCGTGCTGAATGCGGTCGCATGTCCTTCGACGAGTGTCTGCGTGGCCGCCGGCGAGCTCAAGGGCTCGGCCACCACGATGCTCTACAGCACCAACGGTGGCACATCCTGGGGGACCGCGACCATTCCGTCGGGCATTGGTGGCCCCCTCGCGATCTCGTGCTCGTCGACATCTGACTGCGTCGCGGTCGGCGGTGGCGTCGACCCGATCGACGTGACGAGCGATGGTGGGAAGCAGTGGACGCTCGAGAAGGCGCCGGCCGGGGTGACGCAGCTCTCAGGCGTGTCCTGTCTCCCTGCGAAGTCCAAGCCCGTCTGCTTCGCCGTCGGCCTGAACCCCTCCGCGGACAATGGCCTGATCCTCAAGTCGTCCGGAACTACTTCTTGGTCCTCGACCGTCTACACGGAGTCACAAGGCGCTCTGAACAATGTCGCGTGCGCCTCCGCGAGCGACTGCATCGTCGTCGGCGTGGTCTCCTACAGCCTGGCTGCGATAGCCACGACGACCAATGGCGGGGCGAAGTGGAATCCAGCGACGGTGCCTACAGGTGTGGCGGATCTTCTGGGCGCTTCGTGCCTCTCAGCCAGCGCTTGTGTCGCGACCGGCTACACGGGCAGCACAGCAGAAGTCATCACAGGCGGCACCTCGAGCACCACGTTCAAGTCCGCCACCCTCCCGAGCGGAGAGAACGATTTCGGTGCCGTATCTTGCATCGCGTCAACCAAGGACTGCACCGCGGTTGGTTACTTCACGGCAGGCTACGTCAGCATCGCGGGAACCTCCGACTCGGGCTCGTCCTGGACGGGTGATACCTTCCCGCTCACTCCGACGACGCTCCCGTCGGTCTCGTGCGCCTCGTCGGCGGACTGTGTCGCCGTCGGCGTGGCCCCATCGGGCGGCGTGGTCGAGACGACGACGAACGGGGGGTCGACCTGGACCGGCAAGATCGTCGCGGGATTGACCTCCTTACTCGCCGTTGCGTGCGTATCCACCGACTGCTACGCGGTCGGGAGTGCCAAGGGAGCCGCAGAGTGGCTCGTGAGCACGAACCACGGGTCGAGCTGGAGCCAGAGCGGTCTCGAGGACAGCTCCATCAACCAGTACGCGCCACCTTCTTTGTCGTGCAAGACGGCCTCGGACTGCGTCGTCATCGGTACGACCGTCAGCGCGGGCGGGCCCCCCACGAGCTACTCGACGACGGACGGCGGGTCCGAATGGACGCAGACGTCGACCTCACTGACTGGCGACACGCCGGCGGCCATCTCGTGCTCGTCGACCTCGGCCTGCGTCTCGGTCGGGTCGACCGAGAACAACGAGGGTGGTGCGCTCATCCTGGTGTCGACCGATTTCGGCTTGCAGTGGATCACCGAGCCTGTCCCCGAGACGCCCGACTTCTTCGACAGCCTCGCGGGAGTGTCGTGCGCGAGCACCTCTGACTGCGTCGCAGTGGGCGTCTCGTCGAACGGCTACGCACTGACGACGTCGGATGGCGGCGGGTCCTGGTTCGAACACCTGGTGTCCACTCCGACCTCCGCGACTCTGCACGCGGTCGCGTGCACGACCACCTCCGATTGCATCGGGGTTGGCGTGACCTCTGGAGAGACTGGCGTGATCGGCTCGATCGAGTCCACGACGAACGGCGGTGACAGCTGGACGCCCGTGGCTGCTCCGACCGTGTCGAAATTGCTCTACGGAGTCTCGTGCACCTCGGCCAAGACCTGCGAGGCCGCGGGTGTCAACACCACCGGGTACGGCGGCATCATCGTCTCGTCGACGGTTCCCGTCGCGCCTCTCTCAATCAGCACGAGCTCCCTCCCCGGTGCCACGGTCGGCAAGACGTACGCCGCGACGATGAAGGCCACGGGAGGGACGACCCCCTACGCCTGGAAAGTCTCCTCCGGGTCGAAGCCGCCGGGCCTGTCGTTCTCGTCGGCGGGCAAGTGGAGCGGCAAGCCGACCAAGGCCGGCACGTACTCGTTCACGCTGCGGGTGACCGACAAGACTGGCACCAAGGTGACGAAGTCCTTGAAGATCGTCGTCGCCAAGTAGGCCACGGTGAGCGACGTCGTCGAGCCGTTCCGGATCAAGACCTCCGACGCCCAGCTGCAGGACCTGCGCGACCGGTTGCGGTGCACGCGCTGGCCGGAGGCCGAGACGGTCGAGGACTGGTCGCAAGGCATCCCGCTGTCGTACACGAGGGAGCTGTGCGAGTACTGGAGTAAGACCTACGACTGGCGCCGGACTGAGAGCCGGCTGAACGCGCTACCCCAGTTCCGCACCGAGCTCGACGGGCTCGGCGTCCATTTCATCCACGTTCGCTCACCCCACCCGAACGCTCTTCCGCTCGTGATCACCCATGGTTGGCCCGGTTCGGTGATCGAGTTCATGAAAGTGATCGGGCCCCTGACCGACCCTGTCGCGCACGGTGGCGATGCGGCAGACGCCTTCGACGTCGTCTGCCCATCGCTGCCCGGGTTCGGGTACAGCGCCAAGCCCTCGTCGGCGGGATGGGGTGTCGAGCACGTCGGCGCCGCTTGGGCACAGTTGATGGCGCGCCTCGGTTACGACCGCTATGGCGCACAGGGAGGCGACTGGGGATCGGCCGTGACCGCATCGGTCGGGCTGCAGGATCCCGAACACGTCGCCGGCATCCACCTCAACATGCCCACGGTCGGGCGCGACGCTCTGATCTTCGACGAGATGACCGAGGTCGAACAGGCCGCGCTCGCTTCCATGGCTCACTATCAGGAGTGGGAGTCGGGGTATTCCAAGCAGCAGTCGACCAGGCCGCAGACCGTGGGTTACGGGCTCGTCGACTCCCCCGCCGGCCAGTGCGCCTGGATAGTCGAGAAGTTCTGGGCGTGGACCGATTGCAACGGGCACCCCGAGAACGCCGTGTCGCGCGATGAGCTGCTCGACAACGTCATGCTCTACTGGCTTCCTGCCGCAGGGGCATCGTCGGCGCGG
>JBKQLZ010000117.1:0-8630 GCA_052146895.1 Acidimicrobiales bacterium | reverse complement strand
CTTCACCGCGTAGACCTGACCGCTCTCCTCGCCCTTGAGCGTGACCTTGTAGATGCCGCCCTTCACGCCGTTGAACGTGTGGTCAATGTCGCCCGCAATCGTGTTGGAGGTGCGGACGGTCGTGGTCCCAAGCTCCTTCTTTTGGAGGAGAACCTCGACCTTCTCGCCGATCTTGCCGTTGCAAGCGGGCAGGCCGACACCCCAGGAGTCGCCTGGGACGGTCGTACCCTGGCACTCCCCGTAGGTCGTCTTACCGTCGCTCGTGTACGAGCCGATGACCTCGAAGCCGCCGTTGTTGACCGTGCCTCCCACTGTGGTCGGATCGTAAGCGCCGCTGAGGGAGACAGTGAGGCTGTAGGTCTCGACACCCTTGATCTTCTTGTACTTCTTCCACGTGATCTTGGGGGTCGGGAAGACGTAGAAGATCGGGGTGAAGGCGGTCTGCTTCGACGTGGTGTCGTCCGCAGCGAAGATGCACTGGACCGCATCGGACTCCTGAACTTGGGTCTGGGGACACTCGGACAGGGTAGGAGTAGTGCCCTTCGGCGCCAGCTCACCTTCCGCCTCAAGCCTTAGCTTGTCGCTGATGACGCCCGTCGAGGAAGCCGTGACCTCGGTGACGATGACACAACCGTTCGCTGCGAAGACAGGGATCGCCCCGTCAGAGTTGCACTGGGCCAAGATGACCTTGCCACCATCGGGCCAGTTTGCTCCGGTGATGAGGTCCGCTTCCTGCCCGTGAAGATTGGCTGCCTTTTGCATCACCAAAGTCGGCGCCGGCGTGGTGTGAGGCCGGACCGTTGCCTGTGCCGGACCGGCGGCCGCAACTCCGACAGCTAGCCCTCCTGCAGCCACCATGGCCACGATGAGTCGCTTCATGTGCGTGAACCCCCCACTAGAGAAACGTTCGCACTTCTCAGTCGATCAGTGCCGCCGACCAGGCTACGAGGGCCGGCGCCTCTCGTCAACGCCGACCGGCGCTGGCAGGCCCCAGAGCGGAGGGAGTGGGATTCGAACCCACGGGGCTCATCACCCGACGGTTTTCAAGACCGTTGCATTCGTCCGCTCTGCCATCCCTCCCGGACTGCTGCGCTCCCCTTGAGACTATGCCGCCAGAGACCGACGTTCGCGCCCAGGTTCAGCGGCCGCCGGTGTCGGCCCGGTCATTCGACCAGCGTGCGGATGTCCTGCAGCCACTCGCCGGCGAGGCGCCGACCCTCGGAGATCTTTTCTCGGAGCGCTGGACCATGCTCGCCGGCCGCCGGGTACGAGCCGAGGAACTTGCACCCGGCCAAGGCGAGATGCAGCTCACGCAGGCAGTCACCGACGACCTCGTCGCTGACGTGGCCTTCGAGGTCGATGGCAAAGCAGTAATCGCCAAGGCCCTGCTTGGTCGGCCTGGACTCGATCTTGGTCAGGTTGAGGCTCCGGGCCGCGAACTGACCAAGGATCTCGTGCAGGCTCCCAGGGTGGTCGGCCGTCTGGAAGCAGACGATGCTCGTCTTGTCATGACCGGTCGGCGCGGGCACCCGTGCCGGCGCCACCCCCAAGAAGCGCGTCTGGTTCTCGCCGTAGTCCTCAATCCTCTCGGCGAGCACGTCGAGTCCGTACAGCCGGCCGGCAAGCTTCGGCGCAATCGCGGCTGTGCCTACGGGATGTTGCTCGCTTATGAGGCGAGCTGCGTCGGCAGTCGAGTTCGCAGCCAGGACCTCGGCGTTCGCGAGGCGCTCTCTGATGAAGCGGCGGCATTGGGCGCTCGCGTGCGGGAAGGACACGACGGAGCGGACGTCTTCGAGGCGGGTCCCTGGCGCTGCCAGCAGATGAAGATGGATGTCGAGCACGACCTCGAGCTGGATCAAGAGCTCCGAGTCGAACACGAGATGGTCGAGGGTCGTCGAGACGGTGCCTTCGATGGAGTTCTCGATCGGCACCAGGCCGAGATCGACCTCTCCCGAGTCAGCTGCGCGAAGCACCTCGGGGATCGTCGGGAACGGGACATGCTCGGCTTGTGCTAGCTCCGGCACTGATGTGACAGCCTCTTCGGTGAACGTCCCGTGAGGCCCGAAGAAACCAACCCGCCGAACCCGGCGACCCTCGCGCCCCGTCCCGGTGCCTCTGCGATCGACCTCGTCTCGCTCCGCGCCCGTCATGAGGGCAGGATAGTGAGCACACATGGACGAGCTCGAACTCCGACGATTAATAGATGACCTGAGAACCGGCGCGATCGGCCCCGACGACGCCGTCGCCAGGCTCCACAGGCTGCCGTTCGCCGAGCTCGGCTACGCGAAGGTGGACCATCACCGTGCGCTCCGTCAGGGTCGAACCGAGGCGGTCTACGCCCCTGGCAAGACGCCCGACCAATGTGCTGGCATCGTGGCCGAGCTGCTCGCCGAGTCGTCTTGTCCTGTGCTTGTGACCCGCGCCGACGAGGCACAGGCCCACGCCTGTGCCGCTCAGTGCCCTGGGGGTGAGCAGTCGCCCGCGACGTTTCGCGACCGGCGCCTCGCGACGCTGACGTGGCGACCGGCAGAGGCCAGGCCGGGCCGAATCCTCGTGTGCACGGCCGGGACATCGGACCTGCCGGTCGCAGACGAGTGCCTCGCAACGTTGCGGGCCTACGGTTACCGACCGACCCTGCTGGCTGATTGCGGCGTGGCGGGGGTACACCGGATTCTCGTCTCGGTCGACGACCTCATAGACGCGGACGCTGTCGTGGTCATCGCGGGCATGGAGGGCGCGCTCGCGAGCGTTGTCGGTGGGCTCACGGCGGCACCGGTCGTGGCAGTCCCCACGAGCGTCGGATACGGAGCCGCCCTCGAGGGCGTGACAGCCCTTCTCGCCATGCTCTCGTCCTGTGCTGCCGGCGTGAGCGTCGTGGGTATCGACAATGGCTACGGCGCCGCGAGCGCTGTGGCGCGCCTGCTCCGGTGAGTCCCCTGACGTCGGCAGGGCGGATCGCTTGGTTCAACTGCTTCGCGGGAATCGCGGGCGATATGGCGCTCGGCAGCCTCGTTGACGCGGGAGCCGATCCCGGCCAGCTCCTCCGGCTGATCGAGCAGCTGCCCATCGGGGGATGGTCGCTCGACTTCGAGCCGACGATGCGCAACGGGCTCGCGTGCACGCGTGCAGTCGTGGGGGTGAAAGGCGACAGCGTCGTCCGCACCTGGATGCACATTCTCGGCGTTCTCGAGGAGGCCCGGCTCCCGGACCGCGTGAGGGAGCGAGCGATCAGCGCCTTCTCCGTACTGGCCGAGGCAGAGGGGCGCATTCATCGCCGTTCGCCGGCGCAGGTTCATTTCCACGAGGTCGGCGGTCACGACACCATCGTCGACATCGTGGGGTCTGCTGCTGCGCTCGAGCTGTTGGAGATCGACCTCGTCGGGTCGAGCGCGGTAGCCACGGGCACTGGGCTCATCAAGGCCGCGCACGGTTTCCTCCCCAACCCGGCGCCCGCCGTGGTCGCTCTCCTGACCGGAATCCCAACCACCGGCCGCGATTTGAACGTCGAGCTGACGACGCCGACGGGAGCAGCGATGCTGAAGGCGTGGGGCTCCCGCTACGGGGCTATGCCTCCCATGACCATCGAGTCGACCGGATACGGCGCCGGAGCCAGGGAGATCGAAGGGCTGCCCAACTGCACGCAGGTCATGATCGGCACGACGACCAACCGTGACGGTTCCGAGCTTCTCCCGGACGTGAGCCGACCCCTCGTGGTGCTCGAGGCGAACGTGGACGACGCGACCGGCGAGACCCTCGCCCACGCGCTCGAAGTGCTCATGGGAGATGGAGCGCTCGACGCCTGGATCGTGCCGATCGTCATGAAGAAGGGCCGGCCGGCGCATCTCGTCAGCGTGCTTACGGACCCAGCACTTGCAGCAGGTCTTGCCGCCCGATTGCGCGCGGAGACCGGAACCCTAGGAGTTCGCAGTCACGAGGTTGGGCGCTGGGGCGCACCTCGGACTCGCAGCGAGGTCGAGGTGGACGGCATCCCGATCCGCGTGAAGGTGAGCCCGGGACGCGTGAAGGCGGAGCATGACGACGTCGCTCGGGCTTCACGGAGACTCGGGCGCCCGCTCATCGAGATCGCGGCGCGGGCCGAGGCGGCCTGGCGAGCAGAGACAGAGGAAGGCCTCGAGGGCGAAGACCCAGACGAGCCAGACCCGAGTCAGACGCCAGCCTGAGAACGTCAGCCGGTGACGTCGATCCGAACCGTCTTCGAATCGGTCATCCCGGAAGCGTTGCCTGGAGCTTGGATCGTCACCGTCAAGAGATAGAGCGTCCCCGGCCGGACAGTAAAGCTCGGCATGTCGAACTCGAGCGACGCGCCCGCCGCGAACGTCCCGATCGGATGTCGAACCGTCTCCGTCCTGAGCTGTGGAGCTGGCCTGGTCGTGGTGGTCGTCGAGTGCGCTTGGCTGCCGCTGCTTGGTGGCGCGACCGGCGTCAGCGTCGCCCGGACTGTCACTTGATGCTCGGTCACGTTGCCTCCGTTCGCCACTACGACGATCGCGGTCAGGTTTGTGGTTGGGGCAAGCCAGGAAGTCGAGTTCGAAGGAGGGACCTGGAGCGTTGTCGTGGTGGTGCTGGTGGAGGTCGATGTAGTCGTCGACGTGGGCGGAAGCGTCGAAGTCGTAGATGCGCCCACAACAGTCGTGGTCGTCGTAGTCGAGGAGGTGGCTGTCGTCGTCGTGGAGGTGGTTGTCGTCGTCGTGCTGGTCGTGGTGGTGGGGGTGATCCGCAGCGCCGGCGGCTGTATGGCAAGGGCAAGGATCGTCAGATCATGGGTGAGACGCAAGGCGCTGTCAGACCCGAGTGTCGTGACGTACGCCTGCAGCACCGGCTTCGTCCACTTCACTGACGACGCCCACGAGCTCGTGGGTAACGCGGGGGTGTGTTCTTTCGCTTTCAGCGGGACCGAAGTTATGAAAGCCGTGTAGTAGCTGTCGGACCGTTGCACATCGCCAGCGGCCCCCTGCATGCTTGCGAGCGCCCGGGAACTGTCCCCAGACGTGAGCGCGAGGGTGACAGCGCTTGTCAGCGTTCTCGCCGCGAGAACTCGCTGCCGGAAGACTTCGCCCAATAGCCGTGCCGAACGGCCGCTCGGTGCCGGTATGCCGACCGAGGAGAGCTGCTGCTCGACGTCAACCGAGCCGCTCACGAGCCGCGAGAGCGCGACGTATAGCCCATTGCGCCCCAGCTCGGGAGCGCGGTTGCGCACGTCGGTCAACCAGGGCACGAGAGCCGTTGACTCGTCGATCAACGGGACTACCGCCGCGACATAGCTCCGCTGCTGCAGCAGCGTGGCGGGTCCCGCCGAGTTGACGACATCAGCTACTACCTCACCGACGGCGACCGCGAAGATCAACCCCACGACTGCTAGGACGATCTTTGCGCGCGGCGACCGTCGGTTGGCAGGTAAGCCGGAGCGGCGGCGGATGCGGGCGGTCATGTGCGCCCGAAAGCTACCTGGCCGCAGAGGGCCTGGTACAGCTCCCGGAGGCGTGAATCGCCTAGGCTCAGTGCTCCGTCTAGACTTACGCCCTCATCTCGGCACCAAGGAGCAACCAGCAATGCGTGTACTGGTCCTCGGCGGCGATGGCTTCTGCGGATGGCCAACCTCGCTTCATCTGTCCGACAAGGGGCACGAAGTTGTCATTGTCGACAATCTGTCTCGGCGCAATATTGACAACGAGCTAGAGGTCAACTCGCTGACGCCTATCTCGGCGATGGGCGCGCGGATCGCTGCTTGGAAAGAGGTCAGCGGCACCCAGCTCGTGTTCAACCGCTTCGACGTCGCCGAGCACTACCACAGGCTCCTCTCGCTCCTCGAGGAGTGGCGCCCGGACGTGGTAGTCCACTTCGCGGAACAGCGGGCGGCTCCGTATTCGATGAAGAGCTCCTGGCACAAGCGCTACACCGTGTCCAACAACCTCAACGCGACGAACAACCTGCTCGCCGCGATTGTCGAGTCCGGTCTTGACGTGCACGTCGTTCACCTCGGCACCATGGGGGTTTACGGCTACGGCACCGCTGGGATGAAGATTCCCGAGGGTTACTTGAGGGTCAAGCTCGAGACGGACGAGGGCGAGACGATCGAGCAGGAGATCCTCTACCCGCCCAACCCTGGGAGCATCTACCACCTCACCAAGACTCAGGATCAGCTGCTGTTCGCGTTCTACGCGAAGAACGACAAGCTCCGGATCACCGACCTGCACCAGGGAATCGTCTGGGGCACCCAGACCGAGCAGACGAAGCGGGACGAGCGCCTCATCAACCGTTTCGACTACGACGGAGACTACGGGACCGTCCTGAACCGCTTCCTGATGCAAGCGGCTGTCAACTACCCGTTGACGGTTCACGGCACCGGTGGTCAGACCCGTGCGTTCATCCACATCCAGGACACCGTTCGATGCATCGAACTCGCCATCTCCGACCCGCCGGCGAGAGGTGAGCGGGTCCGGATCCTCAACCAGATGACCGAGACCCACCGGGTGAGGGATCTCGCGAAGCTCGTGTCGAGCCTGACCGGCGCCGAGATCAACTACGTCGACAACCCTCGCAACGAGGATGCCGAGAACGATCTCTTCGTCGAGAACCGGCAACTGCTGAAGCTAGGGCTGGAGCCGATCACACTCGCGAACGGCCTCTTGCAAGAGGTGACCGAGATCGCTCAGAAGTACTCGCACCGCTGCGACCTGGACAAGATCCCGTGCAGGTCGCTGTGGCGGGCACCCACCCCAAGCTGACAAGCTCCTTGCGCGAGGCGTCAGCGGCGACCTGAGCTTCTCGCCGGTGTGGCGCAGCTGGCAGCGCAGGCGATTTGTAATCGTCAGGTCGTGGGTTCGAGTCCCACCACCGGCTCAATAAAGTCCCTGGTGAGAGCGTTAGCCAACCGAGACAGCAACCTTTTGCTACCCTCATCCCAACAGTCATCCCAACAGTGGCTGCAGTCATCCCAACAGACTGGAGGCGAGCAGTGGCGGGCAGCATGCGGGAAAAGCGGGACGGCGTCTGGGAGTTGCGGGTCTTTCTCGGCCGAGACAGCACCGGACGGATACGCCATCGCAGCGTCACCTTCCGGGGTACCAAGCGCGAGGCGGGCCGCGAGCTCACCCGACTGATCGCGGCCAACGACTGGGAACCCCAACCCGCTGAGCCAGCGCCGGCGGCGTGGGGACCCGACACGACCATCAACGAAGCGATCGAGGGTTGGAAGCAGAACGGCTGGCAGGACCTGAGCCCTAACACTGTCCGGGGATACCAAGGCGTGTGGGATCGCCACATACGCGAATCGATCGGGACGCGGCGCATCGTCACGATCAGCCCGTACGAACTCGAGCAGTTCTACCGGAGGCTCAAGTCGGAGGGTTCGGGACAGACGACGGTGCGCCTCGTCCGAGCCCTGCTGCACCGGTCGTGTCGGCTGGCCCGCAAGTGGTCTGGCAACCGCCTGCCCAACCCGGTCGCTGACACCGAGATGCCGTCGTGGTCGGTGGCAGAGCAGGGTCAGGTCGTACGCGCTCCAGAACTGGACGAGATGTGGGCACTCCTGGCGGCCGCTCGAGAAGACGATCCTCGGGTCGCGGGACTGATCCGGGTGATTGCGGCGACGGGCATGCGTCGGGGAGAGGCGTGTGGCCTCCGCTGGGAGGACCTCAATGTCGAGAACGGCACCATCCGCATCGACGAGGGCATAGTGCAGTCGGGCGGCACGGTAGTCGTCCGGGCGCCGAAGACTCGCGCCAGCATCCGAGCTGTCGCAGTCGATGGGGACACGATGGCCGAGCTGGACGCGCTGCGCATGATGCAGCTCGCCCTCGCCGGATCTTGCGGCTTGACGCTCAAGGAGCGGTCGTTCGTGTTCTCGTTCGAACCTGGCGGTGAGGTGCCACCCCATCCGGACACGATGAGCCACGCGTTTGCTCGAGTCCGCTCCAAGGCCAGCGTGGCCGCCGATCTGCACTTGCACTCGTTGAGGCACTTTCAGGCGACCACGCTTGACGCCGTGATCTCGGAGTCCCAGAAGCAGTCCCGTCTCGGATGGTCCACCGTGAGGATGGCTCGTCACTACACCGACGCCGTCCCCGCCGAGGACCGGCGAGCTGCGGATCACGTTGGAAGGATCCTGTCCGGAGCTCCCGGCTCTGGTGTTCGGCCGCAAATCGAGCATGGCAGCGCCGGTGTTGCCTCGGTCGGCTGAGCGACGGGCGTCGACGACGGCTCGACCTCTCCGGCGAGGAGCCGCTCGACCGCGAGGCGTGGGATCCGCATCCGACCATTGATCTTGATCACCGGGAGCGGTAGATCGCCGCGCTTGACCGACCGATAGATAGCCGCCCGGCTGATCGAGAGCACGATCGCTACCTCATCGAGCGTCAGGAGTGGCTTCGATCGGATGGAGGTGGTCATTGGTCGTGCTCCGATTGGTAAGGCTCAGCCGCCTCGCCGACACCGGGCTCACTGCCGGCCGACTCAACTTTGCTAGGGCTTCGCTCGACTCCAAGAGCCGCTCGGCACTCCGCCAAGTGAGCGGCCCACTCGACGCTCGAAGTCGACGGCTCCGGGTTCATTGACGAATTAGTTATTGAATTGGGGGTCACGGGTGAACCACCTCGGTGGGCCGATTTGAA
>JBKQLZ010000116.1:0-52848 GCA_052146895.1 Acidimicrobiales bacterium | reverse complement strand
CCGAAGTCCGCCATGGCGAAGTTCACGACCTGGTTCAACCGGTATATGAGCCCGAGAGCGACGGCCATCAGGGCGCCGAGTATCCCGACGATGGCGCCTTCGATCCACACCCCGAGAGGCATGGGGAAGAGCCAGAGCTGAGCGACGATCACGAGGGCGATCGGTGCCAGTTTGCGGACCCAGTCGGTGCAGAAGTCGGTCAGGTCCTTCAGGCGGCGACGCGACGACCGAGTCTCGACCGGGTCGAGCGCGCGCGATGCCACGGGCGGGACGGTTCCGCGCCCCCAACCTCGCCAGCAACGGATACTGGCCCCTGGCTTTCGGCCGATCTCTCCCCGCTCATTCGCCTAGCGTTGGTCGGCGGTCGGCTTTGCGTTGGGATTGGCGGCGTTTCTCCTCGAGACGTGCCTCGACCGAGCCTCGCGTCGGTCGCGTCGCCCGGCGCGGCCGGGGCGCTCGGCTCGCGTTGTCCAGTCGAGTGACGAGTCTGCGGGTCGCCTCCTGGCGATTCGCGAGCTGGGACCGCTCGCTCGCAGCCACGACCCGCACCTCCTCGCCGAGCTTCGCCCGGATGCGCCGCACGCTGTCAGCGGGGCCGTCGATCTCGGCGAGGTCGCACGTGAGCTCGACTCGGGAGTCGGTCTTGTTGACGTGCTGGCCGCCCGGGCCGCTCGCCCGAGAGAAGCGCCAGGACAGCGCACGCTGCGGGATCCTGATCCCGGACTTGGTGACGAGCTCGCCGGGAGCCGGGTCGCTCATCTTTGGCCGATCTGCTCGGCAGGCTTGCCTCGATGGCCTCGATGACCTCGGGGGCCTCCGGGTCGACGAGCGGGCGGAAGCGGCGCACGTCGCCACCTGGGGCCACGAGGAACTTCTCGAAGTTCCACTGGATGTCTCCGGCCTTGCCCTCGGCGTCGTCGACCGCGGTCAGCTGGTCGTAGAGCGGGTGGCGGCCATCGCCGTTGACCTCGACCTTCTCGGTCATCGGGAAAGTCACGCCGTAAGTCGTCGAGCAGAACGTCTTGATCTCGTCGGAGGTACCAGGCTCCTGCTCACCGAACTGGTTGCACGGAACCCCGAGGACGCTGAAACCGCGCCCCTCGTATTGCTTCTGAAGGCGCTCGAGGCCTTCGTACTGTGGTGTCAGGCCGCACTTCGAAGCGACGTTGACGATGAGAACGCTCTTGTCGGCGAACTCGTTGAGATCGAGTGGTTCGCCATCGAGCGTGTTGATAGGAGTGTCGTAGAGAGCCATGCCCGAGAGCGTAACGGTCGGGCATGGCTCGTGCCGCCCGCGCTCAAGCGTCTCCGAGCGGGCGATCCTGCGGCATCTCGCGCATCGTTGTGAGCGCGTGCACCGCCATCTCGCCATCCTGAAAGAAACGCGTAGCGACGAAAGCGGTCCGCCCCCTTCTCCGCTCGAGCGTGCTCTCGATCGTGAATCGCGGGCCGGTGATGGGGTCGAAATAGTCGATCCGCATGTTGGTGGTGGCAAGCCAGGTACGGCGCTCGCCGGTTTGGCGTGGCCGGCCGGCACGCACTGTGAACAGGGCGATCATGTCGACGTAGGTCGGCGTGAAGCCGCCAAACAGCTGGCCCCGCGGGTTGCGGACGTGAAGCGGTAGTTCCACCTCGATCCGGAGATAGCCCTCGCGCTCTTCGAGCAGGTCCCATTCGTAGGCCTGCAAGAAGTCGCCCGCCGGGTGGCCCCGTCCGATGAGGCGCCCGGGCTCGGGCCCCGCCCAGGCGCGCATGGCCGGAGTGTCCCCGGCAGCGTCGCTGGGCGTGCTTTGGTCGTCCGCCATCAGAGCTCGGCTATCGCGGGGATCACCTCGGTGCCGATTATCTCGAGCTGGTAGAGGGTCGACACGTCAGGCACCGCGCCGTGCGCCACGGAGAAGCCGAGCTCAGCCAACTTCCCCAATGCGTCCACCGTCTGCTGGGCGTTCTCCCCGCTCGGCCCGACGTCGAAGCGGAACAGCGCCGTCTTTTCGATCTCGTTGTAATCGCGGCCGACGTCCTCGCAGTGCTTGCGCAGCACGTCGAGCTTGTGCGGGATGTCGGGCCCGGGGAACAGGTTGCAAGCGTCGGCGTACTGCGCAACGAGCCGGAGCGTCTTGCGCTCGCCCGATCCGCCGATCAGGATCCGCGGCCGCGGCTTGGAGATCGGCGGCGGCGAGTTGAGCGTGCGGGCGAGGTTGTAGTGCTTGCCCTCGTAAGCCTTGTCCTCGCCGTCGAACATCTGCCGGCAGATCTGCAGTGTCTCCTCGAGGCGTTCGAACCGTTCGGCAGTGGGAGGGAACGGCAACCCCAGTCCTAGGGCCTCCTGCTCGTTCCACGCGGCACCGATCCCGAGCATCGCCCGGCCGCCGGAAAGGACGTCGAGAGTGGTCACCTGCTTCGCGAGCAGGCCTGGCGGGCGGTAGACACAGCCCGTGACGAGCGTGAGGAGGGTGATCGACTCCGTCTTGGCGGCGAGATAGCCGAGAGTCGTGTAGGCCTCGAGCATCTCGAGCTCGGGTGGGCCCACCATGACGATCTGCCAGACGTGGTCCATTACCGACAGCCGGTCGAATCCGGCCCCCTCAGCCGCCTGCGCGATGAGGGCCAGATCTCGGGCGAGATACGCCTGTCCGTCGGGATAGGTGAAGTAGGGGAGGTGAAGTCCGAGTCGCACGTCGCTGTTCTAGCGGGTCATCTGGCGCTTCACGCCTCGGCGAGTGCACCAGCGCCGCGATAGCCGCTTGAGCCCGCGGCTGCCTCGTCCGGCTCGAGCTCGGCGATCTCGGCCTCAGCTCGCTGCTTGGAGAGAAGACCCGCCGCGCAGGCGACGGCCACGATCGCCGCCACGGCCCCCACGAGATAGGCGTCGTGGAACGAAGCGAGGAGCCCGCTCTGGCCTGAGCCGGGGCGAAAGCTGGCTGCCTGCACCGTCTGCAGGACCTGGATGCCGGCGATCGTCCCGAGCTGGCTGACGAGCTGTTGAGCCGAGCTGGCCACGCCGAGATCGTCGTCGGGAACGGAGTTCGCGACGCTGGCGGAGACCGCGGGCGCCGACATCCCGAGCCCGAGGCCGGAGAGGCCCAGCGCAACGATCACGAGAGTCGTCCCCGACAAGGGGACTCCGCCGAAGACTGCCATTGAGCCGATGAGCACGACACCCCCTACCACCGCGGTGATCCGGTTCCCGATGCGGGCAGCGACGTATCCGGCCACCGGGGCAGCGAGCGAGAACAGGAGCGGCCGTGCGATCACGGTGAGCCCGGTTCGCGAGGTGTCGTAGCCGTAGACGCGCTCGAGCAGCAACGGGGTGAGGATGAACCCACCCATGTAGGCGAAGTTCGCCCCGAGCTGGTTGCCGATGGCGAACGAGAAGTTGCGCCGGCGCAACAGCGCAAGCGGCAACAGGGCGTGCTCGGCCCGGCGCTCGGCTCTCACGAAGAAGGCGAGACCGATGGGCACCGCCGCGAACGAGCCGAGCACGACCGCGGAGGCCCAGCCGTCCGACGGCCCTTGGTTCAGGCCTACGAGCAAGGCGAGGCTTGCGACCGTGATCCAGATGGCGCCCTGCCAGTCGAACGACTTGGCGTGCTCGCGTCTCGTCTCGGGGAGCACGGCGATAGCGGGCACGAGGGCTACGACGATCAGAATCGCCTGGACGACGAAGAGAGAGCGCCACCCGAAGTCCTGGATCAGCACGCCGCCGATGACGACGCCGATGACCGGGCCGCCGGCACCGACCAGCGACCACCAACCCATGGCCTTCACACGGTCCTCGTGGTCGAACACCCGGAAGATCAGCGCCATGGAGGCTGTCCCCGTTGCCGCACCGACGACGCCCGAGAGCGCGCGGGCGGCTATCAGGACGGTGAGCGACGGGGCGAGTGCGGTTCCCGCAGCGCACAGGACCGTCAGAGCCGTGCCGACGAGGTAGAGGCGGCGGTGGCCGATCGTGTCGCCCAGGCGCCCGAGCGCGGGCGCGGCAACGCCGAAACAAAGCAGCGGTGCCGTGATAACCCAAGTGGCGGCATTCGTGCTCGTGTGGAACCCGTGGGCAATGCTTGTCAGTGCCACAGCGAAGACGGTGAAGGTGGCGTTGACGGCGAACAGGCCGCCGAGAACGGTGCAGAGCACCCACCACCGGTGGCGGACACCGCCGAACGGCTCGGACGACCCGTCGACAACCGCCCGCATCGCCCGGTGCCGGAGGCGCGGGACGGCGGACCAGGGGACGACCGCCTCCTCGCCTCCCGAGGCCGCGACAGAGAACGAGTCAGGTTGCTCGTCGGTCTCGTGGGTCATCGTCGTCGCGCCCGCGCGCGTGTGTTGAGAAGTGTCGGCTGTGGTGTCGCTTCCAGTATCGCGTCTCGGAAGTCCCCCTCGGGCCGCTGCTTCTCAGGCGAAGATGACCGTGCAGACTGCGCCGAACGCGAGGCAGTAGATCGCAAAGGGCCAGAGCCGCTTCGTCTCGAAATACCGGAGCAGGAACTTCACGGAGACGAGCGCGGCGCCTGCCGCGAACAGTGCTCCGACCACCGTCTGACCGCGGACGCCGTTGCCGAGGGAGCCCATGAGGTCGGGCAGCTTCACGACACCGGCTCCGAGGATTATCGGGGTAGCCAGGAGAAACGCAAACCGCGCCGAATCCTCGTGGTTCAACCCTCTTACGAGCCCTGCGACCATCGTGATGCCCGATCGGCTGACGCCGGCGACGAGGGCAGAGATCTGAGCGACGCCGATGACCCCGGCCTCTTTGTAGTCGAGCGTGTCGAGCTCCCGCTTGGCCTTGTGACCGTGCCGCTCCCGGTTCTCGACGCCTCGGCGGACCCCTTCGCCGAACAGGAGGATCAGGCCGTTCACCATGAGGAAGACAGACGCTGCCAGTGGACGGCTGAAAAGGACCCGGAGCGGGTGCTCGAGGAGGAGGCCGGTGATGCCTGCCGGGATGGTCGCGACGACGAGGAGCCAGCCGAGCCTCGAGTCGGGCGTGTCGACCACACGGGTGCGCACAGAGTGGAACATCGCCTTCAAGATCCGGGCCCAGTCCTTGCGGAAGTTGAACACGAGCGCGAGAGCGGTCCCGACGTGAAGCCCGACGACGAAGGCGAGCCAGTACGACTCCGGGTCGCTCTCGACCGCCCAGACGTTGTTCCAGCCGAACAGCCTCGGGAGGATGACGGTGTGACCGAGGCTCGAAATCGGGAAGAGCTCGCTCACTCCCTGGATCAGGCCGAGGATTATGGCTTGCAGGTACGAGATCCCGGGGTGGACGTGATGGTGCATCGGCCGGGCAGCCTACCGGTGCGACTCCCCGTTCTCGAGGAGGGTGTCGGCTCTCGGCTCTCGGCTCAGATCTTGGCCGAGGCCTCCGCGAGCACGCTCCGAAGGATGGACTCGATCTCGTCGAAGTGCGTCTGGTCGCAGATGAGCGGCGGCGAGAGCTGTATGACCGGGTCGCCCCGGTCGTCGGCACGGCAGATCAGACCGGCCTCGAACAGCGCCGGCGAGAGGAAGCCGCGCAAGAGCGACTCGGCCTGCTCGTGGGTGAACTCCTCTTTCGTGTCCTTGTTGCGGACGAGCTCGATCCCGTAGAAGTAACCCGCGCCCCGCACGTCACCGACGATGGGCAGGTCCTTCAGCTTCTCGAGTGATGCCCGGAAGCCCGGCTCGTTCTGGCGGACGTGCTCGAGGAGATTCTCACGCTCGAACACGTCGAGGTTCGCGAGTGCCACCGCGCACGACACCGGGTGGCCACCGAACGTGATTCCGTGGGCGAAGCTCGCCTCACCCTGCAAGAAGGGCTCCATGAGTTCGTCCGTCGCGATCATCGCCCCGATCGGCGCGTAACCGCTCGTCATTCCCTTCGCGCACGTGATGATGTCCGGCTCGTATCCGTACCGGTCACACGCGAACATCTCGCCCAGTCTCCCGAAGGCACATATGACCTCGTCGGAAACCATCAGCACCCCGTAGCGGTTGCAGATGTCGCGCACCTGCTCGAGATAGCCCTCTGGCGGTGGGAAGCAGCCACCGGAGTTCTGGACCGGCTCGACGTACACAGCCGCGACGGTCTCGGGGCCTTCGAACTCGATGACCTGCTCGATCGAGTCGGCGCAGCGAAGGGTGCAGGAGTCGAGGTGGGAGCAGTCGAGGCACCTGTAGCGGTTCGTGTTCATCGCCTTGCGCGCGCCGGGGACAAGAGGCTCGAAGGGTTGGCGAGCCGACGGGATGCCAGTGATGGAGAGTGCCCCGAGTGTGGTGCCGTGGTAGGCGATGTTGCGACTGATGACCTTGTAGCGAGAGGGTTGCCCTATCGCCTTGAAGTACTGACGAGCAAGCTTCCAGGCCGTCTCGACGGCCTCGCTCCCGCCGGTCGTGAAGAAGACTCGGTTGAGGTCACCCGGGGCGTAGTCCGCGAGGCGGTCGGCGAGCTCGATGCTCGTCGGGTGGGCGTAGGACCAGAGGGGGAAGTAGGCGAGTTTCTCCGCTTGCGCGCGTGCAGCCTCGGCGAGCTCCTTCCGGCCGTGGCCCACTTGCACTACGAACAGGCCGGAGAGCCCGTCGAGGTACCGCTTGCCCTTCGAGTCGTATACGTAGGCGCCTTCTCCCCGCTCGATGATGGGGATCTCGTGGTGCTCGCTGTAGGCACCCATGCGGCTGAAGTGCAGCCAGAGGTGATCCCTTGCGTCCTGGTTCTGCTCGCTGTCGGTACGGCTCTTGTACGGTGTCATCTCTTCCTTCTCATCGGGTTCCCCACGCGTAGGTCTGTTTCTCGAGGCGCAGGTAGACGAAGGTCTCCGTCTCACGTACGCCTTCGATGCTGCGAATCGACTCGTCGAGCAAGCGGAGGAGATGCTCGTCGTCCTCGCAGACGAGCTCGACCAATAGGTCGAACGAGCCGGCGCAGAGCACGACGTACTCGAGCTCGGGCAGCTTCGAGAGCCGCTTGGCGACCGCCCTCAGATCACCCTCGGCCTTGATCCCGACCATCGCCTGGCGGGAGAAGCCGACAGTCATCGGATCGGTGACGGCCACGATCTGCATCACACCATCGTCGAGCAGGCGCTTCACGCGCTGGCGGACGGCTGCCTCGGAGAGGCCGACATCCTGCGCGAGGGCTGCGTAAGAGCGCCGACCGTCTTCCTGCAGCGCTTCCACGAGCTGCCGCGAGACGTCGTCGAGCGGCGCCCCGGGAGTCCGGGTGCGGCGGGCGAGCCCGTCGCGTGAGCCGGCCGCGTCAGGCGGGGTGCTCGTCGAGCTGTGGCGAATCGACATCGCTCGAACGTTCCCTTTCTCCACGAGGTTGCTTCACGCTGCTCGCGTCGTACACTGGAATTGCCTGGCCGTAAGTGGCCAAAGTGCTGCTCATTGTCACATTGCCACGGTCCATTGTCAATGGAATCCGTTGTCAGTACGCTAGTAGGCAACTGATTCCGAGGAATCACACTAGATATTTCGATCTGAAGAAGGAGCCTCCAGTGGCCGATCTCCCACAGCGCCGCGCGCTCGTCACCGACATCCCAGGACCTCGTTCGATCGAGCTCATGGAGCGCCGGCGCGCCGCGATACCGAATGGCGTCGGCGGCACGATGCCCGTCTTCGCGGCGCAGGCGTCGGGCGGCGTGGTCCTCGACGTCGACGGCAACTCGTTCATCGACCTCGGAGCGGGCATCGCAGTGCTCAACGTCGGGTCCAGCGCTCCGCTCGTGTCCGCTGCCATCGCTGAGCAAGCTGCGGCATTCACGCACACGTGCTTCCAGGTGACGCCGTACGAGTCCTACGTCGCGCTCGCCGAGCGGTTGAACGCTCTCGTGCCAGGTGATGTGGAGCGGCGCTCGTACTTCGTGAACTCGGGAGTCGAGGCCGTCGAGAACGCTGTCAAGGTTGCCCGCCTAGCTACCGGGCGCCAGGCGATCGTCGCCTTCGACCATGCCTTCCACGGCCGGACCTTCATGGGCATGACCCTTACGGCGAAGGCTTCCCCTTACAAGAAGGGCTTCGGGCCGCTGGCGCCCGAGGTCTACAGGCTGCCCTACTCCTATCCCTATAGGTGTTCAGTGGGGGCGTCCTACGAGGAGTGCGGGCCGGCGTGTGCTGAGGCGGCCATCACGATCATGGATCGCCAGATCGGCGGTGACCGGATCGCTGGATTGCTGATCGAGCCGGTATTGGGTGAGGGCGGCGTGATCGTGCCAGGGGCTGGGTTCCTCGAGGCCCTGTCGGCGTACTGCTCGGCGAACGGGATCGTCTTCATCGCCGACGAGGTGCAGGCCGGGTTCGCCCGGACCGGCAAGTGGTTCTCGAGCGAGCACTTCGGGCTCGTGCCGGACATCATCACGACCGCCAAGGGTCTCGGTGGCGGCTTGCCTATAGGTGGCGTCACCGGCCGGGCGGACCTGCTGGACAAGGTTCACCCTGGTGGGCTCGGGTCGACGTTCGGTGGCAACCCCGTGTCGTGTGCTGCTGCTCTCGCCTCCATCGAGGAAGTCGAGACGCGGGGGTTGCTGGCCGCGGCAACGCACATCGGCGAGATCTTCGAGGCTCGGTTGCGCCCGTTGCTCGAGGACTGCGCCGCCGTTGGCGACGTGCGCGTGATCGGCGCCATGGGAGCGGTCGAATTCGTCTCCGACCGGGACTTGAAGACGCCTGACCCGGCCGCCGCCACTCGTGTGCTTGCTCGCTGCCACGAGGAGGGCGTGATCGCGTTGAAGGCCGGGACCTTTGACAACGTCGTGAGGATCCTCCCGCCGCTCGTCATCGGCGACGACCTGCTCGTCGAGGGCCTCGAGATCATGGAGAAGGCGATCCGCTCGCTCTAGCGCGGCGCTGGCTTGGCTTGGCCGGTCCGGCCCCTCGCCCGCCGCGGCGTTCCCTCAGGGGTCCTCATCCAAGATCGTGACTCAGAACAGCGGGAAAATCCGGCGTTCTGAGTCACGATCCCACGCGGCGCGAATCTCGCCAAGCCGTGGCGCAGCGCGACGGCGAGCTGCGCGTGTCCTTCAGTGTGAGAATCGCGCTGGAGGAGGTTGAGTGGGCGGCTCGGGCGAGGAGGAGTTCGAGCGTTTCTTCAGGGGGCAGGCGAGGTCGCTGATGCGGCAGGCCTACCTATTGACTGGGGACGCCGGCGAGGCCCAGGACCTCGTCCAAGAGACGATGATCCGCGCTTGGCGTGAGTGGCCGCGGCTGCAGGGATATGACGACCCTGGCGCCTGGGCTCGACAGGTCCTCCACCGGCTGGCGATCGGGCGGTGGCGCCGGCTGACGGTTCGGCCGGGGCTCGGTAGCGCGACGCCCGACGATGCGATCGGGATCGATCACGTAGAGGACTTCCCAGGGAGCGTGCCGAATGGATGGGTGCCGAGTTGGAAGCTCCTCGGCCCGCTTCGACCGCACCTCGCGTGGTCGGCTCTCGCAGCAGGGAGCGTCGGTGCCTTCGGTCTTTGGCAGGGCCGCGTCGTCCGCCTCTCGTTTCCGGGTACGAGCATCTACAAGTCCTTCACTCGACCCGCTGGCGTTGGGCCGTTCTGGCCGACCGGGATCGCCGTCGCAGCGAACGGCACCATCTACCTTGACCAGAAGGAAAATGGTGGCGTCGGCCCGCCGGCGATCATCTCGCTATCGAGGACAGGACACGTAGGGGTGCTCTGGGTTCACTCAACCGCGTCCTAAGAGATGCTCCCCAAGTGGGATGATCAGGCCCGTGAGGTGGACGATCTCAGAGGATGAGTTGAGAAGCGATTCCGAGTGCGTGATCCAGGCGATCGCCGAAGGCACCACCCTTGTCGTCACAAGGAACGGTGTCGCGGTCGCCGAGTTGCGCCCCATTAGCAAGACGCGACGAACCTTCGTCCCACGAGACGAGTTGGTTCGCGTCGCGGCTCGCGGTTCGCGCAGCGACGCCCGCCAATTCCGCGCCGATCTCGACCAGATCGTCAGTCAGGACCTCCCGACGAGCAGTGGCTGAAGACGACGGCAATCGTTGCCCGGAAGCGGCACAGTTTCGTGCCGCTGACGGAGCAACGAGTTACCGTTCAGTCCCCGGTCAGCCGCCCCAGTGCCGAAGCCAACCGCGACGGCCGCCCAGTCCGCGACTCGAGAACGTCAGCCATCTGCATGACAAGCAACCCGGCGTTCACTCCGAGCCACCGCAGGGGCTCGGGCTCCCACTGCGGGCTCTCGTGCCCCACCCATGGCAAAGACACGAGATAGCTCGAACGCTCGAGAATCAGGTCAGCCAGCGTCCGCCCGGCCAGGTTCGTACAGCCGACCCCGTCGCCCACGTAACCACCAGCCGACGCGACCCCCATGCGGCGGTCAAGTCGCACGGACGGGAACCAGTCGCGATGAACACCGATCGGCCCTCCCCAGCGATGGGTGATCCGGAAGTCCCCCAGATGCGGGAACAAGTCGTCGATCGCCCTCCGGATCGACTCGTGCACGCGGGGGTTGCGGTCGAACTCGGCCCGGACCTCAGACCCGTAGTGATACGGAGCGCCACGCCCGCCGAACGCTAGGCGCCCGTCCGCCGTCACCTGCCCGTAGATGATGAGGTGGCGCCCGTCGCCGAACGTCGCGCCTGCAGCCAACGCCGACCCGAGGGAGGCCACCCGTTCATCGCCCAACGGCTCGGTCGCCACCATGAGCGAGTAGATCGGCACGAGATCGGCCTCGTGCCCGGCGAGCCCTGGTGTGTATCCCTCTGTGGCGAGGACCACAGTCCCAGCTCGCACTCGCCCGGAGCGAGTCACGACGACCGGCCGCGGTCCGGGCACGACGTTGACCACCTCGGTGCTCTCGAACACGGACACGCCGGCACGCTCGACGGCTCGCGCCAACCCCCGCGCCAACCGTGCGGGATGTATCGCCGCGCAATGCGGCGTGAACAGACCGCCACGGACACCGGAGCCCCGGAACAGCTCCGACGCCTCTAGCCCGTCGCACCAGCGCAGGTCCTCTTCGCCGATGCCCAACTCCCGCGCCCCAGTCAGCTCTTCCTGCATCGAGACGACCTGGGCAGCCGAGCGAGCAGCGGTGACCGTCCCGGACTTCCGGTACGAGCACTCGATCCCCTCGGTCTCAGCGACCCTCCCGACCTCGTCGACCGTGTCGTTCATGGCGAGACGCATCGCGTGCATCGCGTCTCGCCCGAATTCCCGAGCCAAGCGGGCGTGAGAGGCGGCGAAGAGGGCGGAGCACCAGCCTCCGTTTCGACCGGAGGCACCGAAGCCGACCACTTCCCGTTCGAGAACTGCGACACGCAATCCGGGGGACAGCTGCGCGAGGTAGTAGGCAGTCCACAGTCCCGTGTAACCCCCGCCGACGATGGCGACGTCGACCTCGAGGTCGCCGGGCAGGGCCACCCGAGGTACCACGGGCTCGCCGAGCGAGTCCATCCAGAACGAGACGTCCCCGTAGTCGGCCACGATCGGGCAGCCTACTTGCCTGCTCCGTCGTGGCCTAGAGGACTTTCAACCGATTCCGCCGCCGAGGGGCTCAAGTACGACGGAATCGCTTGTGAGCCAGGATCTAATCTGGGAGGATCGAGCCTGTTCAACAGTCGAGCGGAGGTCATGGTGTCACCCGATAACGGTTCCAGCGGCGCGGGCACGAGGCGGTTGCAGAACTTCGTCGGCGGCAAGCTCGTCGACGCCGGCAGCGGCGAGACCACGCCAGTCATCAACCCCAGCACCGGGGAGGTATACGCCGAGGCGCCGAAGTCGTCCGCAGCAGATGTCGACGCCGCCTTCCAGGCGGCGGCTGCCGCCTTCGAGACCTGGGGCCAGACGACCCCGTCAGAGCGGAGCCGGGCGATCTACAAGATCGCCGACGCCCTCGAGGAGCGGGCGGAGGAGCTCGTCCGTGCCGAGTGCGAGAACACCGGCAAGCCATTCGGTCTCACCATGAGTGAGGAGGTGCCGCCGATGGTGGATCAGATCCGTTTCTTCGCGGGTGCGGCACGGGTACTCGAGGGCCGCGCAGCGGGCGAGTACATGTCGGGCCACACCTCCTTCATCCGCCGTGAGCCCATCGGGGTCTGCGCCCAGGTGACGCCTTGGAACTACCCGATGATGATGGCCGTTTGGAAGTGGGCGCCGGCGATCGCGGCCGGCAACACGGTCGTGCTCAAGCCGTCCGACACCACACCGGTGTCGACCGTGATGATGGCCGAGATCCTGGCTGAGTTCCTTCCCGAGGGCGTCTTCAACGTCGTGTGCGGCGACCGGGACACCGGCCGCGCCCTCGTGGCCCATCCCACGCCCGCGATGGTGTCGATCACCGGCTCGGTGCGGGCGGGGATGGAAGTCGCGGCCGCTGCCGCCGATGACCTCAAGAGGGTCCACCTAGAGCTCGGGGGCAAGGCTCCCGTAATCGTCTTCGACGACGCCGATCTCGAGAAGGCCGCCGAGGCCATTGCCATTGCCGGCTACTTCAACGCCGGCCAGGACTGCACGGCTGCCACTCGTGTGCTGGCCGGTCCGGGGGTGCACGACGACTTCGTCTCGGCACTCGTCGAGCAGGCAGGCAACCAGAAGGTCGGGGGCACAGACGTCGAGGACGCCGACTTCGGGCCGCTCAACAACGTCAATCAGCTCGAGCGGGTGAGCGGCCTCGTCGACCGCACGCCGTCGCACGCCGAGGTCCTCACCGGCGGGCACCACACAGGCGACAGGGGCTACCTCTTCGAGCCCACCGTCGTCGCTGGCCTGCGCCAAGACGACGAGATGATCCAGAACGAGATCTTCGGCCCTGTCATCACGGTCCAGAGGTTCAGCGATGAGGCGGAGGCTCTCGCTTGGGCGAACGGCGTCCAGTACGGCCTCGCATCGTCTGTCTGGACCGCTGATCACGGCCGGGCGATGCGCATGGCCAAACACCTCGATTTCGGTTGCGTCTGGATCAACACCCACATCCCGCTCGTCGCCGAGATGCCCCATGGCGGCTTCAAGCACTCTGGGTACGGGAAGGATCTGTCCATGTACGGATTCGAGGACTACACCCGGATCAAGCACGTGATGAGCGCAATCGACTGATGACGGGCGACCAAGACACAGAGATCACGCTCGTCCCGCATTGGATCGGCGGCAAGCCGTTCCTCGGCGACGCAGGCGGGGGAGCGACGGTCGCGGCCGCCCCGCGCACCGGCGAGATCATCAACCCAGCCACGGGAAAGCTCTCGGGTGAGGTCATGTTCGCCACCTCCGACGTGGTCGACCAAGCCGTCCAGGTCGCCGATGAGGCCTGGCAGTCGTGGCGTCATGTCTCGATCGCCGAGCGGACCCGCGTGCTCTTCGGACTGCGGGAGCTCCTCGTCGCGTCGAGCGACGAGCTCGCATCGATCATCACGGCGGAACACGGCAAGACCCACGCCGACGCTCTTGGCGAGATCGCGCGGGGCATCGACGTCGTCGAGTTCGCTTGCGGGGTGGGGGACCTCCTGCGTGGCGGGTACTCCGAGAACGTCTCGTCCAACGTGGACACGTTCTCATTGCGCCAGCCGCTCGGCGTGGTTGCCGGCATAACGCCGTTCAACTTTCCCGCCATGGTGCCAATGTGGATGTTCCCTGTCGCGCTCGCCTGCGGTAACGCCTTCATCCTGAAGCCTTCCGAGAAGGACCCCTCGGCTTCGGTCTTCGTCGCTGGGCTCCTCGCGGACGCCGGTTTGCCCGACGGGGTCTTCTCCGTGGTTCATGGTGACAAAGAGGCGGTCGACGGGTTGTTGGGGCACCCGTTGGTGAGGGCCGTGAGCTTTGTCGGGTCCACCCCGGTGGCCCGCTACATCTACGAGACCGCCACGAAGGCCGGCAAGAGGGTGCAAGCGCTCGGTGGCGCGAAGAACCACATGGTCGTGCTGCCCGACGCCGACGTCGGGCAGGCTGCCGACGCGGCAGTCTCGGCCGGCTTCGGGTCCGCGGGGGAGCGCTGCATGGCCGTGTCGGTTGTTGTGGCGGTCGACCCGGTGGCGGACGAGCTCGTCCCAGCCATAGCGGAGCGGATCTCGTCGATCACCGTTGGACCTGGCAACGACCCCGACTCCGAGATGGGCCCGCTCGTGACCGAGGCCCACCGGGACCGTGTCGCTTCGTATGTCGACGGCGCGGCCGCCACCGGTGCCAAGGTCGTGGTGGACGGGCGCACACACGAGCGAGTGGCCGCAGGCGAGGGCTGGTACCTCGGCCCGACGTTGCTCGATCACGTCGGGCCCGGCATGCCCTGCTACACCGACGAGATCTTCGGCCCAGTGCTCTCGGTCGTGCGCGCCGCGTCCTACGACGAAGCCGTCTCCCTCGTGAACGCAAATCCCTACGGCAATGGGGTGGCGATCTTCACGAACGACGGCGGTGCGGCCCGTCGGTTCCAGCACGAGGTGGAGGCCGGCATGGTCGGAGTGAACGTCCCGATCCCGGTCCCGGTCGCCTACTACCCGTTCGGCGGTTGGAAGGCATCGCTGTTCGGCGACCTTCACGCCTACGGCCGCGACGGGGTCGCGTTCTACACGAGGGGCAAGGTCATCACTTCCCGCTGGCCCGATCCGGCCGCGCGCGCTTCAGGCGGCGGGGTCCAGCTCGGGTTCCCGAGCACGGGCGGAACGCGCTGAGAACGCGCTCATCGCGCCGCGTGAGGCGAACTTGAGAGGCTCACTCTCAAGCGGGCGATTCGACACCGATACCTGCCTGCAGCGCCGCCGAGCGCAGTCGATTGTCGTAGACGACGAACGCGGTCAGGTGGGCCTTCACCGACAACGCACTCGCGAGGTGGATTGCGTCAAGGCTCCGCAGCTCGTTCGGAGTGACCATTGCGGCCTGCTCGACGATGGAGCGATCGATGGCAAGTAGATCAATCCCTGCGAGCAGGGACACGGCAGCCACGACAGAGCCTTCGTCAATTCTCCGGCATGTCCGGAGAAGTTCGATCGTGGACAGTTCGCTGCTGATCTTGGGTAACTCGACCCTCTCGGTGATCCATTCCGCCAAGGCGGCGCTCTCGTCCTCCTCGAACACCAGCTTCACGAGCGCCGACGTATCGAGGTAGATCACGCGAGTCGGTCCTCGCGCATTCCGGCGAGGACCTCCGACGCCGGCTGCCCACCAGCGACGCTTCGGCGCTCGGGCAGCAGGAAGGCTGAGCTCGCGGGCGCAAGGCGACCGCTCGAGATAAGACGGTCGCGTTCGCTGGCAGAAGGGGTCGGCGACATGAGCAGGGCGATGAGCTTGCCGCGTTCGGTGACCTCGACGACTTCGCCCGCTTTCACCTTGTCCAGGTATCGGCTGGCGTGCTGCCGGAGTTCTCGTATGCCGATTCTGGTCATGGCCAAATGTAGCACATCAAGTGCTACCGGTGCGTATCTACCGCGGCGTCTCCTCCCGCATGTGCCAGGGCTCGCCGTACTCGGTGAAGAGGTCGAGCATTGGCATCGGGTCGAAGGACTCCGGCCCGCGCACGCCGGCTCCCTCCCACTGACCGCCGGCGCGCAGCTCGAGGGCGACGACAGGAGCGATCGCGGTCTGCCAGACGACGGCCTGGCACCCGTGGCGCCCCATCGTCTCCTCGTTGTCGGACACGTGGTAGAGGTACACCGCCCTCGGCGAGCTGTCCTTGCCCGTCCCATACACAGCCGTGCCGGCGCATGTCTTTCCACGCATGCGGTCACCGAGCGTCGCCGGGTCAGGCAGGCAGGCGGCGACGAGGTCCCGTGGCGACACCTCGGCTCCGCGGACCTTCACCGGCTTCGTCGAATCGAGGCCGAGCTTGTGAAGTACCTCCAGCACGCCGATGAACTCGTCTCCGAGCCCGTACTTGAACGTCGACCGGCCGACGTCGACCCAGCGAGGTATCAGCACGACTTCCTCGTGCTCGACGTTCACACAGGTCACGTCTCCGATGCCTTCGGGGAAGTTGAACACCTCCGGCTCGGAGAACGGCGCGGTCGTGAACCAGCCGCGATCCTTCTCGTAGATGATCGGCGGGTTGAGGCACTCCTCGATCGTCGTCCATATCGAGAACGTCGGGGCGAAGTCGTATCCCTCCACCACGAGATCGGCACCGTCCCGCACGCCGGCCTCGTCGATAGTGGAGAAGAGGTTGTCCGCCGCATATCTGGCGAACACGTCCGACAAGCCGGGCTCAACGCCGCAGCCGACGAGCGCGAGCCGGCCCCGGGCCTCGAAGTCCTCGTGCCGGGCGAACTGCTCGTCACCGAGCATGACGCCGGTCTTCTCGTAGGGCGCCTCAGGATGGGGGTGGGAGAGCGACATCGCCATGTCGACGTAGTCGGCGTTCGCCTCGAGGGCTGCCTCGAAGATAGGCATGACGAAACGAGGGTCGCACGCGTTGAACACGACGTCACACCCTCTCGCCCGTGCCAACTCGGCGATTGCGCTGCGGTCGGTCGCATCCAACCGGACCGCCTCAGCCGGTGAGGAGCCCGCCCTCCCAGCCACACGCTGAGCTCGTTCGACCGAGAGATCACCGACGACCAAACCCTCGAGGAAGCCTCGCTGGCCAGCCATCACACCGACGGCTTCCCCCACTCCTCCCGCGCCGACGAGCAGCAGTTTCATTCGGTCATCCTCTCCGGAGCAACCAGAGCCGAGGTCTGACTACACCTTGATCTGCACAACATACGACGTCGGGTACGGCGATGGCACCAGCTCGACCCAGGTGTTTCCGGGGTGGAGCGCCATGATGCTGCCGTTCGCAGTGCGCAGCTGTGCGATGTCCTTGTACGCCGCCGCACTCCAGGTCCCCTTTTCGACCATTCCGTTGCGGAAGACGTAGGCAACGCCAGTGCCCTCGGTCATCGACTCCACTCCGGGCGTGCTTCCGCTCTCACAGCAGGGCTCCGGTTGTGAATGGACCATCTCGACGAGGACGTTCACAGCATGTAGTTGCTGACCGGATGCATCGGTGTCGGCCAGACCGCCCTGCCAGCGCAGCCAGTACTTCTTGGCGGCGTCCCAGGTCCAGGTGACGTTCTCACTCTCGGAGAAGCCGACGATCGTGACGCTTGCAGCGGCCGTTGCGGTCTTCGGCGCGGCCCAGCGGTAGTGGAATTGCGGTGGTGGCGGCAGGTGCATCGACGGGTCGAGCGCCCAGAGTGCCTTCGTGCTCGTGTAGAGGTTTTCAGGCGCATAACGATTCGAGGTGCGGTAGTACGCGTTCGCGGCCGGGTAGAACGAGCCGTCGGCGTTGTAGAGCCACTTCTGGCCTGCAGCTACATCCTCCCAAAGCCCTATCCCGCCGCTATAAGCGAGGATCGGATGCCGATACGTGGCGAGAACGTGCCAGTCGTCCCAACGGACCGAGCGCACCGGTCCGAGAAGAGCAGCCCCATGGCACTGGAAGATCGCCAGGTAGCGGGTGATGCCACCCTCGGCCATCTCTTCGTAGACGATGTCGGCATTGGGCAAGCCGCTCTGCGGGCGAGCCAGCGGGTCGTTGCCGATCTTGATGCCGATCGCTGGGCGCTGCGGGACCTTCCCACCCGGCGCCCGCTCCCCTGTAAGGGGACAGAGGTCGCTCGCGGTCTTCGGGTGGGTCGGCGTGGACGAGGAGGAACTCGTCGTGGACGAGCCCCCCTTCGAGTGGTTGTGATGCCTCGGGGACGACGACGCGAACACGAGCGTCGCGATGAGGACAACGACCGCGACGACTACGACGGCCGTGCCTGCCAGCGAGGCAGTGCGCTGGCGGGGGCTGAGACGCGCAAGCAGCCCTCGGATGCCGCCGGTGGTTCGTTGATGCGATCGAGTGGGAGTGTCCGATGGGCTCAAGGTCAACTCACTTGTTAATCGGGGCCGGTCACGCAGGGTAGTCAACTGGCGGACTGCGTTGGGGGATGCCCGTGCTAAAAAAGCGGTCAGGACGCGGCGCGACGCCCATGCCAACTCGCGAGAATGGCGGCTGTGAACTCACCACCGGGCGGGCTCGTCGACGGGCAGCGCCGGCCCCGTGTGCTCCGGCTAGCGAAGGCGGTCGACTGGTACATCGTGGATATCGGGCGCTTTGAGCTGGTAGGAACTGGTGACGTCAGCATGCGGGATGTGAAAGCGGTGCGCGCAGACATGAAGGAGGCGGGCTCTCCTCTGGCGGTGTTCGTGTGCGTGGCCCGTCCCCGTGAGATCGAAGAGGTGATCGGGAAGAAGAGCCTGTTGAACACGTGGAGTCTCAAGCGTATTACCTGGTCAGAGAACCAAGGTAAGCCGATCGCACCGAAGCTTGCCTCCGTCGCGAGAGGCGCCAGGCTGGCGCTCCTTCCCGATCAGGGCCTGGTGTGGGTTGACGGCGAGCACCTGTTCAAGCCAGGCGAGACCGTCCCCCTGCCGTGGACCGACCCTCCTGTCGAGCTCCTCGTGGTGCGCCCGAGAACAGTCCTCGCCGCCCTACGGACCGCGATCGGGCCGAAGGGACCAGAGCGCGCGGAGCTGTGGCCGGGTTGAAGCGGACAGGAGATCGCTGGTGACGAGGCCGGTGGACGCGGTTTGGATCGAACGTCTTGACGCGGGCACTGCGGGTGGGTTGACAGTCGCGGTGAAGGACCTGATCGACGTGAAGGGATCGGTCACGACCGCCGGCTGCCGTGCATTGGCGGACCGCGCCGTGCCGGCGATGGCTGATGCGGCCTGCATCACGAGCGTGCGGGCCGCGGGCGGCCGACTTCTGGGAAAAGTGAATCTTCACGAGCTGGCGTTCGGAGTGACTGGCGTCAACCCTTGGTACGGCACGCCACCGAACCCGTCGGACCCCGGTCGTATCCCGGGCGGGTCGTCCTCCGGCTCGGCGGTCGCCGTTGCGACGGGTGAAGCTGATGTCGCTCTCGGGTCCGACACCGGCGGCTCTGTCCGGATCCCGGCAGCCTGCTGTGGCGTCGTGGGCCTGAAGACGACGCACGCCCGTGTCCCTCTCGAGGGAGTCTGGCCGCTCGCCCCGAGCTACGACACGGTGGGACCGCTCGCCGCGACGGTCGCTCAAGTTGTGGCGGCGATGAAGTTGCTCGAGGCAGGCTTCGAACCGGCGGGTGATCACGACGGCCGCGTCGCCCGCGCCCGGCTGGACGACGACGTGGAGGTGGATCCGGTCATCGACCAAGCCGTGGACGACGCGCTGCGGCTGGCGGAGCTGGACGTGACGGCTGTCAGGGTGGCGGGCTGGCATGGTGCCTGGCGGGACCAGCAGGTGCTCTTGGCGATCGAGGCTTGGCAGAGCGACGGCGCTCTCGTCGAGGAGACGGGAGGCGAGGGCATCGGGGACGAGGTGCTCGAGCGCCTCCGAGCGTGCGATTACGACGCCGGGGTAGTGGCGGCCGCGCGGGCGGCGAAGGCGTCATGGGTGCCGGCTTTCGTGCGGCTCGTGGAACAAGCGGGGGTGCTGGCGCTACCGACTCTGCCTCGACGGCCGCCAGAGATAGGTCAGCCGTTCCGCGGGTTCAACGTGCTGTGCGCGCCGGTGAACCAGGCGGGACTGCCGGCCATCTCGGTGCCGGTGCCTGCTCCCGGTCGGCCGCCGATCGGGCTCCAGCTCGTCGCCCCAGCTGGGCGCGAGGAGCTTCTCGTGAGCGTGGCGGCGCGCATCGAGGCGGCCGTGTCCTAGGCGTCAGGCCTGAGCCACGCGCTCAGCCGCGCCTCAGCCGGCGAGGAGCACACCCAGGACGAGAGCAGCCACGGATGCGATCGCCGTGACAGCGCCACCGATGGCGAGCCCGGCCTTGGACTTCGACCTCTGGTGTAGGAACGCCGCCCCGCCAGCCACGAGAACGACTGCGATCTTGACGCCGAGGACGACCTTCCAGGTGCTGCCCGCCTTGTTCACGTGGTCGGCCGACAGGTTCCAGATGCCGGTGATGAGCAGGAGGCCGTAGGCAGGCCACTGCACGCGTCCGAAGGCTTGCGCCACCTTCCTCGAAGCGTCCTCCCCGAGCTTGCGGATCGTGGGAAGGAGACCGCCGACGGTGATCTGCCCGCCGACCCAGACCGTTGCTGCGAGCACGTGGAGGCTCAGCCGCACAGCGGTGAGTGCGGTGGCGAGCTGAGGGCCGTTCATGCGCGGCAGTCTCGCGGGACTGCTTCGTGAACCACCAATTCTGGCGGTCGAGCCGAGCCCTCAGGCCTTGAAGTACCAGTACTCGGGAGTCAGATTCAGCAGTGCATTGATCGGGGTGACGCCACCAACCTTGTCGGAGACCTCTGCAAAGGCATTGGCGCCGTTGGGTTGCCAGACGACGGGAAGGTCGTGCGCGACGTAGTTCTCGTACTGGGTGAGGAACGAGAGGCTGCTCGACAAGGTGGTCTGCTCGATCAACCTGTCGGTGGTCGCGTTCGAGTAGCTGCCGTAGTTGTTGCTTGCGCCGGTGGCTAAGAGGTCTTCGCCGGTCGGGAGGTAGTCGGGCGAGTAGAGCCAGCCGCCGCCCCAGTTGGCGAACTCCCACGAACAGTCTGCTTGCTTGTGGTCGCAAGGGACAGCCGTGGTCAGGACGTTGTCGAACGTGGTGCCCTTGAGCGAGACCTTGATGCCGGCCAGGTCCCATGCCGAGGCCTCGGCGTCGACTGTCTGCTGGATCAGCTCGGTACCCTCCGCATACAGCTCTGTGAAGTTCAGCTCGGCGCCGTCTGTGATGCCCGCCCCGCATTTCGAGCCGATCTTGCAGACTGAGATCCCGCCTGGGTGGAGCGTCCAGCCATGGGAAGTGAGCAAGTTCTCCGCGTTCGCCAGGCTGTAGGGATACTTGTTCTTCGCCTCTGACTTCGAGACGAAGCTGTTCTTCGGGTAGATCGGGACCGGCCCGTACGTCGGCACGCCGTAGCCCTTCTCGTACGAATGGATAATTCCGGTCTGGTCTACGAGGTCTTGCAACGCCTGGCGGAAGTAGAGCTGCTTGAAGATCGGCCCGGCGTTGCCGTCGTCACCGTTCGAGTTGAAGTTCTCCGGGAAGTAGTTGATAGTCCAGCCGTAGACGGGCACGAGTGTGAAGTCCGATGAGACTTCTGCGTTGTTCTTGCCTACAGATCCGAGGCCACCGTCGTTCTGGGGCACGTCCTGCGATGGTATGTAGCCCACGTCGGGCGCACCGGGGCCGCCTGCCGCGAGAGCGTCGAACTCGGCGACATCGGAGGCGTACGGCACCTCCACGAACTTGTCGAGGTAGGGATGCTGGGGCCCGGAGTACTGAGCGTTCGGGACGAAAGTCGCCTTGCCGGCGATGCTGAACGACTCGAGCTGCCACGGACCGTCGACGACCTGCCAGAGCGGGTTGGTCCCGTAGGTTGCGAGATCGGCGGCCTCTGCCGGATGAGTTGACTTACCACCGTTGTCGGTGAGGAACGTCCAGACCTTGGCGCAAGCGCTCGCGGTGGTCTTCGTCGGTGTCATCGTCGAACAACCGCCCGAGCCTGCCGTCGCACCGACCTTCGTGATGTCCCATGCTGTCGGCATCGGAGTGATCTGGGACAGCTCGTTGTACAGGTACCAGTTGGTGCTGTACGCCCGCGTCAGGTTCAGCGTCACCGTATCGGTAGTTGCGTCGGCCGAGTAGCTCTTGATGTTGTCGGGAATCCCGCCCGGTTCGTAATTGCCGTACTGCATCTTCTCGGCCACCAGCATGTTGAGCCAGAACATGACCGACCGAGCGCCGACGGTCGTGCCGTCGGACCACTTCCAGCCCTTCAGCCTGATGGTGACTGTCCTGTCGCCGCTGCTCCACACCGGCGTGTCGGCAAGGGACAAGGACTCGTCGAAGGTCGGGTCGGCGCTCGTTACTTGGCCAAACCAGTAGAGAGGCCGGAACATCAGCTGCTGGAACTGAGTCAGGTTGGCGACACTGTCGTAGTAGATGGGGGCGAAAGGGAAGATCCAGTTTGGCGGCGAGTAAGCGGCCTCGGCCCAGTTCACGGTGCCGCCCGATGGCGGCACCGTTACGCCGCGGCTCGTGAGCCCACCCGTAGTGCCTGCCGCCCCTGCCGCCCCGAGCGACGCTGCCATGAGAGCCGCCACGTAGGCGATCACCGCCGCTGAGCCCGCAACCCGTCGCCTGACCGTGCGTCGGAGCATGGTCTCTCCCTCTGCCAGGCCGCCCTTCGGCGGCAGGCCCCGATTCTCACACTCAAACGCCCCCGGGCGTGGAATGTGACGCGCTTCTCACCCGCCTCTCCAAAGACGCACGAAGAGGCCTCGGGCTTGCAGCGAGGTTTACCTATCGGGCGAGCGCTCCGCGTGGCACGAAGTTGCCGTGGAAGCCGAGAGGTACACGGGCCGGAAGGTGGACGGTAGCGAGCGGCGCCGCGGTGAAGTCGGTTGCATCGAGCACGACGAGATCGCTAGGCCGCTTGGCGGCAGCGTCGGCGACGATCGAGATCACATACCCCTCGCCCTCTGCAGCGTCAGCCGAGGCGGGCACGAACACGCCCTCGCCGGAGATCGCGCCGGGGCCGAAGTCGTGCACCTCGACGCCGCCGGTGCGCAGGTCGACCTTCGCGAGCGCCATGCCGGAAGCCGAGCCGAGCGACCCGTCGGTCATCCTCGGGGACGAGAAGAACCCGAACCGGTGCTCCCGCGCGAAGTAACGCTCATCGGGCCTCGGAAACTCCACCGGCAACTTAGAGACGAGGTCGACCGACACCTTGCGCGAGGACGGGCTGACGGTCCATCGCTCGAGGCGAGCAGGGCCGCCGCCGACGCCGTGCAGGTCCTCGTTGAACATCGTCTCGTAGCGGCAGACGTCGAGAACGACGTCGTCGCCCGAGTCGAACGCGTTGAGGACGTGGAAGACGTAGCACGGCTCGAGGTCGCACCAGATGACGTCCGAATCCGTGCCGCGCCGGGGCATGACGCCGATCCGTGCACCATTGTCGGGGGCCCAGGCAGCGGGGAACGGGCGGTGGCCGAGCAGATCGAGGTCGAACACGACTGGCAGGTCCATGAAGATCGCCCGAGTCTCGGTGATGGCGAAGTCGTGCATCATCGTCGGCTTCGGGACCGTGATCTCCGCCGAGTGAACGAGAGCCCCCTCGGCGTCGGCGACGTGGTACCGGAGGTACGGGGGACCGACAACCTCATACCCGAAGAAACACATCTCTCCTGTCACGGGATCCGTGTGCGGGTGCGCTGTCATCGACGAACGCAACCGTCCGCCGAAGTCGAAGCGACCGACCGTGTCGAGGTTGCAGTTGACCTCGGTCGGGAGGTTCACTTCGACGAGGGCGAGCAGCTTGCCGGCGTGAGCGACGATGTTCGTGTTGGCGACGTTCCCCGTGAGCTCGCTCATGATCGTGTCGTCGACCTGCCCCGCGATCGGCTTCTCGCCGAGTGCCGCAGCGGTCTGGTCGCTGCGAACCCAACGGTTCCTGTACGAGCGCGCTTTCCCGCCCGAGAGCTCGATCCCGTGCAGCATCCCCGCGCCGGTGAACCAGTGGTAGGCGCGCGGGTCGGGTGAGATGGGGTTGGGGCCATTGCGGAGGTACCAGCCGTCGACCGCCTCAGGAACCTCACCCTCCACCGGGAGGTCAAAAGCCGTGACTTCCTCGTCGACAGGCGCAAACGCGCCAGTCAGGTAGCGGTTCACGAACTCAGCTTCGGGCTGTGGCTGCTCCGCGCGTGACTCAGTGGCCGTCATCGGGTGGTCCTCCGGATCAGAATGTTAATTCAGGGGCGATAGGTAACTCTTAACATGTAAGACTTGACATGTCAACTGTTGCACTTCACTCCAGACCATGTGACCATGTCGCCCGTGAGTCTCCGGCACGGGATCCTTGGGCTGCTCTGCGGCCGTGAGCTTTCCGGCTATGACCTGGCGCGCGAGTTCGACCTCACCCTTGCCAACGTATGGTCCGCCAAGCACTCGCAGATCTATCCGGAGCTTGCGCGCCTGGCCGCTGAGGGGTTGATCGAGCAGGTCGGGTCAGGCCCGCGCGGTCGCAAGGTCTACGCCGCGACCGATGCGGGCCGGGAGGAAGTCGTCGCCTGGTTGCGGAAGGGCGATCCAGGGCGAGAGTTGCGGGTGGAGGTGATGCTGCAGGGTTTCTTCTGGTGGTTGCTGCCCGATACCGAAGTGCTGGCACTCCTCGACCGGGAGCAGACATTTCACAAGACCCAGCTGGCCCGCTACGAGCGCTACGCCGAGGCAGCGGACATCATGAACTGGCGCAGGAGCCCGGAGCTGAACTCCCAGCGGATCATGCTCGAGGCGGGCATTCGTTACGAGCGCGGGCTCGTGGAGTGGATCGACTGGGCCCGAGAGGAACTGTCAAGGAGGACCCAGTGAGCTTCGAGTTGGACGAGGACACCGCCCTCGAGGCCCGGGCACCCGGCGTGTACGCCGGGACCATCACAGGCCGGTGGATGGTCGGGGCAGGACCGAACGGCGGGTACCTCGCCGCTGTCATCTTGCGTGCGGTGCTCTCGGAGAGCCCGCTGCCGGATCCCGTCACCATGACGATCCACTACATGGCGCGCCCGCTCGAGGGCCCGTGCGAGGTGACGGTGACGACACTGCGGGTCGGGCGGGGGCACGCCAGCTACCGCGCCGAGCTTGTCCAGGAAGGCGAGGTCCGTTGCGCCTCGCTCGTGACGGTCGGCCGGCTGCGTGATGCTGGTCCGATGGATTTTCAGCCGCCCGCGCCCGTCGTTCCAGAGCCAGGGGAGTCCATCGCGGTACGGCGGATAGGGGAGTCGCCGACCTTGTGGGAGCGCTTGGAGACCCGTGCTGCCAAAGGCGACGATCTGTTCTTTCTGAGGACGAGGGCGGGCGAGGCGATGACGGGCGGATGGACCCGGCTCGCAGACGGGCGCGCGACCGACGCCTTGGCAGTTGCCCTGTTCTTGGACTGCTGGCCGCCGGCGGTCTTCAACCGCACGATGCAGCCCGATCCGATAGGGGTGCCGACGATCGAGCTCACGGTGCATTGGCGCAACAAGCCGTCGTCGGACTGGTGCTACGGACGTTTCGAGACGCGGACGCTCGCAGGTGGGTACGTGGACGAGAACGGCGAGCTCTGGGACACCTCCGGCGTGCTGGTGGGCGAGAGCCGCCAGTTGGCTCGTTATCTCGGCGCGGGAGCCCGCGAAGGGGCGGCGAATTCCTAGCGCCGCCGCCACGCGCCGCGGCTAGCGTCACGCCTGCGATGGCATCGACGGCGCTGCTCACCGATCGTTACGAGCTAACCATGCTGGACGCGGCCATCAGGTCGGGCGTCGCCGACCGCCGTGCGGTCTTCGAGGTCTTCGCCCGCTCGCTGCCGCCTGGGCGCCGTTACGGGGTCTTCGCCGGCTTGGGGCGCTTGCTCGCGAGCATCGAACAGTTCCGCTTCGGGCCCGACGAGCTGGACTTCCTCGAGCAGGAGGAGATCGTCGACGAGAGGACGATCGAGTGGTTGGAGGACTATCGTTTCGCGGGGTCGATTGACGCGTATGCCGAGGGTGAGTGCTACTTCCCCGGCAGCCCGGTGCTCACGATCGAGGCGACGTTCGGCCAGGCGGTGATCCTCGAGACCCTTGTGCTCTCGATCTGCAACTTCGACTCGGCCGTCGGGGGAGCCGCGTCCCGCATGGTCGGTGCGGCTGCGGGCAGGCCGGTCATCGAGATGGGCTCGCGCCGCACGAGCGAGCTTGCTGCGGTTGCTGCGGCCAGGGCGGCTTACCTCGCCGGCTTCGCCTCGACCTCGAACCTCGAAGCCGGGCGAACTTACGGCATCCCGACGACGGGAACTGCAGCGCACGCGTTCGTTCTCGCACACGACGACGAGCGCGAAGCCTTCTCCGCCCAGCTCGATGTCATGGGAGTAGGCACGACGCTCCTCGTCGACACCTACGACACATCGAAGGCGATCAAGACCGCAGTCGAGCTCGCCCGTGAGCGAGGAGCGCCCGGACCGGGTGCCATCAGGCTCGACTCGGGAGACCTCGTAGCAGAGGCGCGCGCTGCCCGCTCGCTCCTCGACGACCTCGGGGCGCACGAGACCGGCATCGTCATCACGTCCGACCTCGACGAGTACTCGATCGAGGCTCTCTCCGGCGCCCCGGCCGACGCGTACGGTGTCGGGACCCGGGTCGTCACCGGCTCGGGCGCTCCCACGGCCTCGTTCGTCTACAAGCTCGTCGCCATCGCCGTGAGTGAGCACTCGACAGAGCTCCGCCCCGTAGAGAAACTCTCCCCCTCCAAACACTCCCTCGGTGCCCGCAAGCGCGCCTCGCGCTGGATAGACGACGAAGGCGTCGCCCGCGTCGAGTACGTGCTTCCCGCCGGCGCCGACGAGGACGACGCGGGGATGCCAGCGGGGTGGCAGGCGCGCGACTTGCAACACCGGGCGATGACCGACGGACATCTCGAGCAGGTGCCGACCCTGCTGGACGCGCGTGAGCACCATCGGTGGTCCGTGCGCGAGCTCGGCTTGAACGCCTTCGACCTAAGACCGGGGGAGCCGCTCATCCCGACGCGCTACGGCGGTGCGGGGTCGTCCGAAGCCGAGCGCTCTTCCGGCTTCGAGGATGCGCGGCTGGCGTCGCACTTCGATCACGACAACTCGCTGGGTCCGGTCGCTCTCATCGTGGTCGACGTCCAGCGCGACTTCTGCGAAGGTGGCTCGCTCGCGATCGACGGGGGGAACGAGGTCGCGGAGCGCATTGCAGCCCTGGTGCACTCATCCCGCTCGGAGTATGCGGCAGTGGTCGCTACGCGGGACTGGCACGTGAACCCCGGTCGCCATTTCGCCCAACCGGGCGAGGCGCCCGACCACGTCACGTCGTGGCCGGTGCATTGTGTGGCGGGCAGCGCAGGCGCGGAGCTGCACCCGTTGGTCGCGGGGACTGACTTCGACGCTGTCTTCGACAAGGGTGCCGAGCACGCGGCGTACTCCGGCTTCGAGGGCCGCGACCCCGAGGGAGCGATGCTCGGCTCGTACCTCGCCGAGCGGGGCATCCAACGCATTGACGTCTGCGGGCTGGCGGCGGACCACTGCGTGCGCGCGACGGTGCTCGATGCCTGTCAGCTGGGCTTTGATGTGCGAGTCCTGCTCGATCTCACCGCCGGAGTGGCGGCTGACACGACCGAGGCGGCGCTCGCGTCGATGGTGGCCGCCGGCGCTGAGCTGTCCGGCGACTATCTCGCAGGCTCGGTCCAGTCCGGACCGCTCGAGAGCGCTGCGTCCGACGACAGGTGAGTGCTCCTAAGCGTGGGCGAAGCGCCGGCCCGCTCGACGGGCTCCTCGTAGCGGACTTCTCACGTGTCGTCGCGGGACCGTACGCAGCGATGATGCTCGGCGACCTGGGTGCGGACGTGGTGAAGGTCGAGCGGCCGGGGGCTGGCGACGACACAAGGGGGTTCGGGCCTCCGTTCGTCAGTGCCGGCGCGGCCGACGCCGGGGACCAGACGACCTCGTATTACCTGTCGATCAATCGCAACAAGCGGGCGGTCGCGTGGGATCTCGCGACGCCCGATGGCCGGCGCAAGGCTCGGGCTCTAGCCGAGCGCGCCGACGTGGTCATCGAGAACTTCAAGCCCGGCGGTGCCGCCAAGCTAGGCCTTGCCTACGACGAGATCACCGCGACGAACCCTCGCGTCGTGTACTGCTCGATATCGGGCTTTGGCTCGAGTGGGGAAGGAGCCCAGCTTCCCGGCTACGACTTCCTGGTTCAGGCCGTCGGTGGCCTCATGTCGATCACAGGCGACGGAGGCCCGCACGGCCAGCCGCGCAAGGTTGGGGTTGCGCTCGTCGACGTGCTCACCGCCCTGTTCGCCTCGAACGCCGTGCTCGCCGCGCTCGTCGAGCGCTCCTCGAGCGGCCGGGGCCAGCGGATCGAGGTGGACCTGCTGTCGAGCTCGCTCGCCGCTCTCATCAACCAGGCGTCGACGTACCTGACGACCGGGTCGATCCCGCGTGCCATGGGCAACCGCCACCCGAGCATCGCTCCCTACGAGACGCTCGCTGCATCCGATAGGCAGTTCGTCGTTGCCGTAGGTAACGACGGCCAATTCGCCGCGCTGGCGAGAGTGGTGGGGAAGGGGTGGATGGGGGCGGACTCCCGTTATGAGCGGAATGCCGATCGAGTGGCGAACCGTGACGAGATGGTCGCCGAGCTGGAGGAGGCGCTCTCGGCCCGCTCTGCTGCCGAGTGGGTAGAGCTGCTCAATGCGGCCGGGATACCGAGCGGCGTCGTGAACGACGTCGCTGAGGCGTTCGCTCTTGCGGAGAAGGTGGGGCTCTCACCGGTGGTGCATGTCACAAGCACCGGCGGTGCGGATCGCCCGGCCTCCGAGCCCGATCCGGCCGCTCAGGTGGCGAGCCCAATGCGCTTCAGCCGGACGCCGGTGACTTACCGGCTGGCACCGCCTCGTCTCGGCGAGCACTCGGCCGAGGTCGAGTCTCAGCTGGGGCTCGGCCGCGGCCCGGACGGCCGCTGATGTCGGTGCCGTCGAGCCAGCCTGGAGCGTTGCGTTCGGCCCAGGCGCGGGAGATCTGCCCGGTGAACATCGACTTGAGCTGCTCAGGACGGGACAACGCCATCACGACGTGGCCGAGGACCAGAACTGTCAGGACCAGGTAGATCGTGTCGTGCGCGAGAGTCGCTCCCTGTGCCCACCAGTTCGGGAACGGAGGCGACCACCTCATGACGATGCCGGTGCCGATCATGACGAGCATGCCGCCGCCGAAGATGGCAGCCGAGAGTTTCTGACCGGCGTTGAACTTCCCGTTCGCCACCGCAGTGCGATCCCCCCGGCGGAAGTAGGCGAAGTCGTTGCGCTTCCAGCGATCGAGCCGTTGGAAGTCCTTTGCCAGGCGGGAGCGCCATGGCCCGAGGAGGCCGAAGAAGACGGGACCGACTAGAGCGAGCCCGGTGATGACGTGGATGTTGACGACGGTCGCCCGGTTACCGACCTTCAACATGAGAGACGGGATGTACAAGATCGTGCCTGTGACGATGAGGGTGAGGAGCAGGAGCGCCGTCGTCCAGTGCACAAGGCGCTCATTCAGGTCGAAACGCGACACTTCGCTCTTCTTTCCCCCTGCCCTGTTCGGCTGCGCCGGGGGAGATGAGCCGCCACTCACGACTCGACGACTCCGTTGATCCAGGCGTTTACCGGGTACCCTCCGTCCTCCCAGTAGCCGGGCACGACCTCGTTCGTCACCTCGATTCGGTCGAGCCACTTGATCGACTTGTACCCGTACATGGGAGCGACGTACATGCGGACAGGGCCGCCATGCTCGGGCGTGACGTCGTCGCCGATCATCCGGTCGGCGACCAGCACGTTGGGAAGGCGAGCCTGCGAAAGCGTGAGGCTCTCGGTGTACTCGCCGTCGCCCGAGAAGAGACGCAACGCGGTCGCCTTCGACTGCACCCCCGCCACATCGAGAACGGCGGAGAGCTTGACCCCCTGCCAGTGCACGTCGGGCACCCGCCAGCCGGTGACGCACTGGAAGTAGTGGACGAGATCCGTGCGAGGCATTTTCGTGCGAAGGTCGTCGAGCGACAGCGAGAGCGGGCGGTCGACCATGCCGTTGACCGTCAGGCGGTAAGTCTTCGGGTCAATCGTCGGGATGGAGCCGGTGATGGTGTAGATCCGGAAGTCGTTCGCTCCAGGTATGAGAGCGCCGAGCCCGCCGAGTGCACTCGAGACCTTGGTGAGCGAGCCGCTAATGGCGTCATCGACCCGCGCACCGACGGCGATGCCGAGGGCGCCGAACCCCACCAGTCCGAGCACGGTTCGGCGGCCGACGTGGGTGATTTTGTCGCGCCGCGTACCACCCTCGGCGGGGATCGCCTCGGCGATGTCGAAGGGACTTTCGGGCGGCCCTTCGGGCTCGGTGCTGCTCGTGGTCATCAGTTCCGTCTCTCGTGCGTGTCTCCGGCTGCGCACACGTGCAGTCCCATGCTCGCGCACCCGCGTTACGGCCAGGCGGCGCGCAGGGATTGCAGGCTGGGAAGACGGTCTGCGTCGCGGGGCCAGGGACTAGCCCGGCAGGCCTGCAGGCGGTGAGCCCACGCGCTCTGTGTAGCCAGGCATCGGCACCCGGTAGCAGCAGGCGTCGCAGTTCATGCGGGCCTCACCGGAGACCGCCTCCTCGAAGCGCTCGAGAACGAGCTGAGCGATCCGTGCGTCCGGCCCGATCTCCTCGCCACACACGAGAGTGACCTCTGGGTGCGCTGATGCCCACTCGTTCGCCTCGTCCGCGATTCGGTCGACAAGGACGCCGGTGAACAGGAAGTACGGGACGACGGCGATGCGGGACGCGCCAAGACGGTGGAGCCGATCCAGGGCTTCGGCAATCGACGGGCGAGCGAGCGAGACGAAGGCCGGCTGGACCTCGTCGAGGGTCTCATCTCCTCCGATGGAGCGATGGTCGGCGAGGAGGCGTGCAGCTTTGTAGAGGTCGCCATTTGCGTCGGGGTCGGTCGATCCACGCCCGACGAGGACGACGGCTGCATCGCTCGGCTCGGCGGCTCGGCGCGGGAGGTGATGCACCGCCGCGCGGGTCTTGGACTCGACGGCCTCGAGGACGAGTGGATGCACTCCGAGGTCGCGGGCGTAGGCGAACGGGATCTCGGGATGCCGAGTGCGGGCGCGGGCAAGCGCGGCGGGTCCGTCGTCTTTCATGTGCCCTGCACCCAGCAGGACGAGCGGCACAGCGACGACGCCTGCCGCCCCTTCGGCAACGAGCGTGTCGATGGCCTCGTCGAGGCTGGGTGCTGCAAATTCGATGAGACCGCTCCCGATCTGGAGGTGTGGCGCGGCGAGCTGCAAGACATCCGTGAACTGCCAGAACTGGGCGACGCCGGCGGTCGAGCGGCTCCCGTGGCCGATGAGGAGGAGGGCGGGCTGGTCGCTCAACGCTGCCTCCCGAGGGCGTTGACTATCGCCGCTGCCACCGCCGACCCGCCCCGCTCGCCGATGTTCGAGATGGAGGGGATGTCCGCCGTGCTCATGCGGAGCCGTTCCTTCGACTCGGCCGCACCTACGAAGCCAACTGGGACTCCGACCACGAGGACTGGCCGGACCTTGCCCTGCTCGGCGAGCGTGACGAGCTGATCGAGAGCTGTCGGTGCGCAACCGATCGCAAAGATCGCGCCGTCGGGGTGGGCTTTGGCTGCCAGCTGGATCGCGCGAGCGCTGAGGGTCAGGGCTGGGTCGTTGTCCTTGTGGTTCTCGTCCTGGGCTCTCTTGCGGGCGAGCTCGAGGAAACAATGGCTTCCACGCACACCGGAGCGCACCATCTCGACGTCCGTGATCACCGGAGCTCCTTCAGCGAGTGCTTTCACCGCATTTGCGGCCGCCTCCTCGTCGACGACGATCGAGTCAGCGAACGAGAGGTCCGCCGTGGCATGGATTACCCGGGCGACGATTGCTCTCGTCAGCGGCGGTAGGTGCGAGAGATCAATCCGCGCGGCGAGGCGGCGGAAGCTCTCCTCCTCGATCGGATGGATCTCGGTCGGCTTCGGCATGCCCGTCGGTTCAGTCACTGAGGATCGAACCCGATTCCACCAGCGAGCCGCGGGGGCAGATCTCGATGCACTCGCCACAGGAGGTGCACAGTGCTGCCACCACCACTGGCCGGCCAGGCGCGGGTAGGAGGGCGCGCTCCGGGCAGGTGACGATGCAGGCGCCGCAGGCCGTGCAGGTTTCCAGCACCTCGATCGGGCTCACCTTCGGACTTGCTCGGCCGCTCACTTCGAGCCTCACCCCGGTGCCTCGCGCCTGTAGCCCCGCGGCGTAACCATCCGGCCACCGATGACCCTCGTGGTCGAGGAGCCGATGATCACGCACGTCGTCATCCCTACCAGCTCCGGGTCCAGCTCGGCGAGCGTGGTCAACGTGATCTGCTCTCCCGGTCGGCCTACGTCGGTGACGACTCCAACCGGAGTCGATCCAGGGCGGCTGGTCAAGAGCAGCTCGCACACCCTTTGCAACTGCCAGTTGCGTTGCTTGGACCGGGGGTTGTAGAGCGCTATCACGAGGTCCGCCTCGCGCGCCGCCTCGACACGGGACCGGATCAAGTCCCACGGTGTGAGCAGGTCGGATAGGGAGAGCACGAGGTGGTCGTGCCCGAGCGGAGCCCCCAGGCGGGCCGCGGCGGCCAGGGCGGCCGTGATTCCTGGGATGACCTCCAGAGCGAATCCCGGCGCGTCGCCTGCTTCCTCGAACACGAGGGAGGCCATCGCATAGACACCGCTGTCCCCCGAGCACACGACAGCGACCGATCGCCCTTGGCGGGCACGCTCGACCGCGAGCCGCGCTCTTCCCACCTCATCTCCGATAGGGGAGCCACACACGTCTTGTGACGAGCCGAGTGCGTCCGCACACTGCTCGAGATACGGATGAAATCCGATCACGGTGTCCGCGTTGCGCAATGCGGCGGTGGCGTCAGGGGCTCGCAGACCCGGTCCGCCGGGTCCGAGCCCCACGAGGGCGATCTTGCCCGGGGGGTGCGCCCGCCGTGCGATTGCGGCCGTGGCGTGTGGCGAGGTGCGCTTGGTGACCACGAGGGTGGAACCTGGGCCTGCGGCAAGCAGAGCGGCGGCTTCCGCCACGCTCGGCGTTCCGACCGCGTCGTTGACCGTGCTGCTCGGTGTCGGCACTCGGACGGCGGCGAGTACTGGCGCGGCATATGACGTGACCCTGAGCCCGATGCCTTCGACGGCGGGATGCGTGCGTCGCCGGTCGATCGTCGCCACCTCTGTGACTGCAGCTCGATTGAGCCCTGCCGCTGCCAGGGTTGTCTGCAGGAGGTCGGCGACTTCGTCCGGCGGCGCATCGGTCGAAGTGCCGATGCCGGCGACGAGTGAGCCGGGGCAGAGAGTGACCGTCATAGGGAGCGCTGCGACCACCTCGTCCGAGAGGATGATCCTGGGGAGATCGCGCTGATCGCCCCCGCCTACCTCGCCGCCCCCGCCTGACGCCAGAGTTGCCGCCAGCAGCACTTCAGGTAAAGCCCACTCGATGCGGCGGTCCAGAGCCGGACGCGCGCCGTTCAGCATCGCCGCGGTCACGCCGGCTATGTCGCCGCTTGCGCTGAGTCCGGGCAATTGGTCGAGCGCCACGGTCGAAGTCGAGTCTGTTGCCGTGGTGATCACCGGTTCGGCTCCGAGCGTTGCGGCGACCTCCAGCGCGAGGGCGTTCGCGGAGCCGGCATGCCCGCCTAGCACCGCGACGACGTGACGCCCGGCGTCGTCGACGCAGACGACCCCGGGGTCGGTCGCCTTGTCCGAGAGCAACGGAGCGATGATCCGCACGGCGGCTCCGACGGCAATGATGACGACGAAAGCGTCGACCTCGTTCCACCGCCCGCGGACGGTCGCCGCCAGCTCACCGTGAGTCCGTTCGTACGGCAGCCGGGAGGCGAGAGCACGGCCGGCCTCGGTGACCGACACGGTGAGAACTTTCACGGGCTACCCGACGCCGCGGCGGGACCCCAACATATGAAGACCGGGTCGAGGGAGTGCAGGCGCCACGTTCCGTCGGGAAGCGTTGCGCCCCGACTGGCCGAGATCTGCACGAGATTCCCGAGGCGGCTCGCGCCTGCGACTGCCCGATCCATGGAGGCGTAAGTCGCGACAACGCGTCCACCCACTCGCAGACGCGCGAGCACCTCGTCGAGTACCACCAGCCCGCCACCACCGACAAAGACGCGGTCAGGATCGGGGAGTTTCGACAGGCAACCCGGAGCCTCGTCGTTGACAACCTCGATCGTCACGCCCTGCTGGTCCGCGTTCCGGCGTATCCGGTCCGCATCGTCGGCTGACCGTTCGACGGCCATCACCTGCAAGCCGGGTGCCAGCGACGCCGCCTCGATGCCGACGCTCCCGGAGCCTGCCCCGACATCCCAGAGGATGCCGGACTGCGGGAGCTCGAGATGGGCGAGACAGATCGCTCGGACCTCCGACTTCGTGATCATCCCGTCGCGGTGCTCGTACGAAGTCTCCGCCCGCCCGAACTCCCCCGCTGCGCGCCCTCTCACTATCGCCGTCGAGAGCACAGGAGAGGCTGCCACGCCCGACCCATTCCAGAGGAGAACGACGCTCTGCGGCGAGAAGCTCCCACTAGCCAGCCACTCGATGTCACCGCTTTCGACCCGTTCCTGCGAGGACCCGAGGTCGGACCCGACGACGGCGTGCTCGTAACTGATCCCAGCGCCACGAAGCGCCGCGCCCAGCCTCTCAGGCAGAGCGTCCGGGCCGGTCAGAACCGCGGCCTTGTCCGTCCCCCGCAGCGCCTCGACCGCGGCGTCGAGAGGGCGTCCGTGTGCCGAGACGACGATGGCGTCGTCCCATGGCAGGCCGACGCGCCCGAACGCGACGGCGACCGACGACGCCGCCGGGCGCACCTCGACCACGCCAGGCCCGAGACGGTCTGCGAGCGCCCGGCCGATACCGAAAAAGCCTGGGTCGCCCGTCGCCAGCACCACAACCGACTTGCCGGCCTGCTCCGCTTGCTCTATCTCCGACACCGCTGCGGCGATCTCCCCGGTGATAGGCACGATCCGGGCGCTTCCTTGCAACAAGGCGCCCACTTCTGCCGACAGCCTGCCCGGCGCGAGAGCCACGAGATCTGCCCCGGAGATGAGCGCCTCGTGACTCTTGAGCCACGATGGCGCCTCGTCGACCGGGATGCCGATCACTGTCACTGTCACTGCGAAGACCTCACGCCTCGGCCCGGGCAAGCACTTGCTCACCCTCGAAATCCGACATCCAGACCGCCACGTCTATCTTGCCCTTCGTGTGCGTGACGCAGGACACCCGCGCGCGCTCGGTCAGGAGCTGCAGAGGGCGAAGATCGCCGCGCTCCACGCACACCTCGGCGAAGTGTCGGGCGGTGGCAGTCGCGGTCGCGGCGGCGACGACCTCCGGCGCGGCTCCCGCCTCCCGCGCCACCTCCGCCAACACCTCCGTGTCGACGTCGGTCCGGTGGAAGTGGGTCATCATGACGCCGCTCGCGAGTTTCGTCAGCTTGCCTGCCATGGCGACGAGGTGGCAGCCAGTCATCCCAGCTGAGGCGATCCGCCGCAGGGCGATACCCGTGAAGTCGCCGACCTCGACGAAGCAGACGGGGTCGATGCCCGGAAGCAACGACATGGCGAGCGTCTCGGAACGGTGGCCCGTCGACAGCACGCAATGAGTCTCGCCTTGTGCGGCCGCGACGTCGATCTGTTGAACGACTGACGCGCGGTACGAGGCAGTCGAGAACGGCCGGACGATGCCGGTCGTCCCGAGGATCGAGATCCCCCCCAAGATGCCGAGCCGGTCGTTGGTCGTCTCGGCCGCCATCTCCCTTCCCCCCGGTACCGAGAACGTCACCACAACGGGCCGGTCCGTCACTTCGGACAACGCCAACAGGATCATGCGGCGCGGCACGGGGTTGATGGCAGGCGCGCCGACAGGCAATCCGAGCCCGGGCTTCGTGACGACGCCGACTCCATGGCCAGCCCGGAGCTCGGTCTCGGCTTCACTGTCCTGTGCCCACGCAACTTCAGCGGTCATGTGAGCACCATCGGTGCAGTCCGGATCGTCCCCGGCGTCCTTCACGACGGCCGCGACCGGCGCGCGCGGCCCCTCCGGCATCTCCACGGGGAACGAGACCCGTTTCCCACCCGGGAGCTCGACCTCGACGATCTCGGGCAAGCGGCCTGAGTCGAGGCCGATTGCTGCTGCCTTAGCGGCCGCAGAGGCACATGTCCCCGTCGTCCAGCCGGTTCGCAGCCCGCGACGCCGGGCAGCGACCTCGTCGCTCAGTTCCGGCTCATAGGTGCTCACCGCAGGCCGGCGCCGCGCCGTCCCGCCGGCCGGCCGGCTGTCGAGCCCGAACGGGACCGCTTGCGGAAGGCGTGCGCGTACGAGGGGGAATAGAGGTGGCTCCGGGCCGCAGCCTGCTCGCCGGTCGGCCGGAGCGTCTCGCCCACGAGGACGAGCACGGTCCGCGTCGCCCCGGTCGAGGTGATGGCGGCCGCAAGCTCGCCGACTGTGGTCCGGAGCACCTGCTCGTCAGGCCAGGTGGCCCGCACGACAACAGCCGCGGGTGTGGCTTCCGTATAGGCGCTCCCGGGGCCGAGCAGCTCGGACTGGAGCTCAGCCGGTCTCGCTCCTGCAAGAAACACCGCCGTCGTCGCCCCAATCGCCGCGAACGCCGCCAGCGTCTCGCGTTCGGGCATGGAAGCCTTGGTCCGCCCGGGCAGGCGCGTGATCACGACGCTCTGGGAGAGCTTCGGGATCGTCAGCTCGCGAGCCACCGCCGCCGCAGCGGCCGCGAGCGAGCTCACGCCCGGCACGATCTCGAAGTCACGCTCGTTCGTGGCACACCAGTCGATCTGCTCCTGGATCGCCCCGTATATGCCGGGGTCGCCGGAGTGCAGCCGCACGACACGGGCACCGGCGCTCGCCTCGTAGACCCCGAGGACGTCCTCGAGCGTCATGACGGCCGAGTCGTGCACGACCGCATCGGCACCGGCGTGCTCGAGCAGGGCCTCCGGTACGAGCGAGGAGGCCCAGATCACGACATCTGCCCGGCGGAGCCGATCCGCCCCACGCAGCGTGATCAGGTCCGCCGCGCCCGGCCCGGCCCCGACGAAGCTGATGACGCCCCCCAACTCACCCATCTGCCCTCTCCCGTCTCACCGGCGGCACGATGACGGTCGCGAGATAGGTGGCCGGCTGGTCGCCCGCCTCGCTCACCGGCTTCAACTTCTCACCGGGCAAGCCGAGGAGCTCGCCGAACACCGCCCCCCCGGAGCGCCCGGCCTTGTCGAGCAGTCGGGCGATCTCTGGCAGGTGACGCCCGCCTTTGTAGACGACCACGGCGGCTTCGGAGTCCTCGATCGCCGTTGCGACGTCGGCAACGCCGTCGAGGGCTGTCACGAGAGCGAGCCGCTCCGTCCCGTCGAGAACGACGACCCCCGCACGGGAGGCCAGCTCCTGGAACGCCATGATGCCCGGCACCGTCTCGACAACCAGATGAGCTCGATGCCGGCGGAGCGCCTCGACGAGGGAGGAGAACGTGGAATAGACGTTCGGGTCGCCGAGCGTGACGAAGGCGATGTTGTCACCGGCTTCGAGGGCGGGAAGCAGACGTGCGGCAGCTGCCTCGTGTGAGGCCTCGCGAGAGGAGCCCATGTCGAACACGAGGCGCTCGATCTGCAGCTCTGGAGCGGCTTGGCGGACGATCGCCTCGGCGCGCCCGATGGCATCGAGAGCAGTCGTCGGAGCGATCACGCGATCCGCCTCTCGCAGGAGACGGAGCGCTCTTGTCGTGAGCAGTTCCGGGTCTCCCGGGCCGACACCGACGCCGATCAGGCGGCCCACAGGCGGAGGATCAGGACGCGACACGGTGACCACCCTACGACGAGGCACTGGCCCGGGCCTCCACGGCAGCCCGGACGAAACGCTCGCCCACCGCCACATCCGCCCCGAGGTGCAGGTGAAGATAGGTCGCGAGCAGCGACGGGGTGGCGAAGCCCTCAAGGCGCGTTCCTTGCCTGCCCGAGAGCTCCAAGGCCTCACCAGCTGGGCCGCAGGTCGAGTAGTGGAACTCGTGGCCCCGGAGTTGGGTCCCCTTGGGCGCCACCGGATTGTCCGCAAGGACCACGGCGCGCCGGTAGCCGAGAGTCAGTCGGCGCGTCATCTCGCCACGGGTAGGTATCACTCCACCGAGGACGTGAGCCCCGAGGGACTCGGCCAGCCACAGGAGCCCTCCACACTCGGCCCAGATCGGCATCCCGGTTGCCGCCCGGCTCTTGACCTCGTCGAGCAGATGCCGATTCCCTGCCAACTGCTCGGCGAAGATCTCGGGGAAGCCCCCTCCGGCATAGAGAGCGGCCGTGCCGTCCGGCAGCCGTTCATCGCGGGCGGGGTCGACCGGGACTACCTCGGCACCCGCCTCTTGCAGCCGCTCGAGGTTGTCGGGGTAGACGAAGCTGAAGGCCTCACCTCCCGCCACGGCTATGCGCACGGGCCGGTCGGTTTGCTGCACCGCAGGCGCAATGGCTCCGCAGCGCAACGGCGTCGCCGAGCGGGCGAGTCTCAAGATCGCGTCGAGGTCCAACGATCGCTCGATCGCCTCTGCAAGCCTCTCGAGTGAGTGTTCTAGCTCGTGTGGACGCTCGACGACGGGTATCAGCCCGAGGTGACGGTCCCGCCATTCGAAAGAGTCGTCTCGCCTGAGGCAGCCGACGACCTCGGTGCCCAAGGGCTCGAGCGCTCGCCGCAGCCCTTCCTCGTGAGCGTCAGAGCCGACGCGGTTCAGTATCACGCCCCGGATCGGGACCTCCACGCTGAGAGTCGAGTAACCGTGCACCAGCGCCGCGACCGACTGGCTCATGGCCGACGCATCGATCACGAGGATGACCGGCGCAGCTATGAGGCGGGCGATCGCAGCCGTGCTCGCCGTCGGCAACTCGCCGGTCGCGACTTCCTCCGACGCGCCGTCGAAGAGGCCCATGACTCCCTCGATGACAAGCAGGTCGGCACCCTCGGCAGCTCGCGCGGCGAGAGGAGCGATCGCCTCCTCGCCACAGATCCACGCGTCGAGATTGCGCGACGGGCGCCCCGTGGCGAGCCGGTGGTAGCCGGTGTCGATGAAGTCCGGACCGACTTTTGCGGCTCCGACCCGGACGCCTCGGCGCCCGAGCGCGGCCATGACGCCGGTCGCGACCGTGGTCTTACCGACCCCCGACTGCGTGCCCGCGAATACGACGCGGGGGCCGAGCGTGCTCAGTACTCGATTCCCTTGCGAGCTGTGATTCCCCGTTCGAAGGCGTGCTTCACCATGCGCATCTCGGTGACCGTGTCGGCTATCTCGATGATGGCGTCTGGTGCGTCACGACCTGTGAGCACGACGTTGGTCCGGGGGCTGCGAGCTTTCAGGCCCTCGACGACGTCCTCGACAGACACCCAGCCGTATTTCATGGCATAGGTCACCTCGTCGAGGATGAGGAGGTCGAAGTCGCCAGAGGCAAGTAGGTCCCGGGCCACCTCCCAGGCGTGCCTGCCCTTTGCGGCGGTCTCGTCGAGGTCCGTCGACTCCCACGTGAAACCGTCACCGAGCGTGTGCCACTCGATCCCGAGGTGGTCCGCGAGCTTGCGCTCGCCGGTCTTCCACTTGCCGCTCTTCACGAACTGCACCACGCCGACCGTCCAACCCCGGGCCCAGCCCCTACCCATCACGCCGAAGGCTGCGGACGACTTCCCTTTGCCGTGACCGGTGTTGACGAGGATGAGAGAGTCGCGGGGCACGCTCGAACGGTATCGAATGCCAGGGCGCTCCGGTACGGTGGCCGCTATGCGTATGCGTCAGCTCGGGAACTCCGGTCTCACCGTCTCTGTCATCGGGCTCGGTGCCAACAACTTCGGTTGGCGCCTGGATGTCGAGAAGTCTCGTCCTGTGATCGAGTCGGCGATCGAGGCCGGCATCAATTTCATCGACACCTCCGACAGCTACGACACGGGGAACTCCGAGACGATCCTCGGCGAGGTCCTGAAGGGCCGGCGTGAAGAGGTGGTGATCGCCACCAAGTTCGGCTCGAACATGAACGGCACGAACGGCCCGGACTGGGGGGCGAGAGCCTCACGCCGCTACGTGCACCGGGCCGTGGAGGCGTCGCTCCGCCGGTTGCAGACCGACTGGATCGATCTCTACCAGCTCCACCGGCTGGACGGCGTGACCCCGCACGAGGAGACGCTCGGAGCCCTCGACGACCTCGTGCACGAGGGCAAGATCCGCTATGCCGGGTCGTCCAACTTCCCCGCGTGGCAGGCGACTGAGGCGGACTGGATTGCGAAGACCCGCGGTATCACGCGCTACATCTCGGCTCAGAATCACTACTCGTTGCTCGAGCGGACGATCGAGCTCGACCTCATCCCAACGTGCCTCGCGCATGGGATATCGGTGATCCCTTACTTCCCGCTTGCGAACGGCCTACTCACCGGCAAGTGGAAGCGGGGCGATGACGCTCCGGAAGGAAGTCGGCTGTCCGGCCGTAACGCGCCGAGTGACAAGACCTTCGACGTCATCGAAGGACTTGCCGCCGTGGCTGAGCAAGCGGGCATCACGCTCTCCGAGCTCGCCCTCGCGGGGCTCGCCGCCCAGCCCGCCGTCGGCAGCGTGATCGCCGGTGCTACCTCGGCCGAACAGGTGCGCGCGAACGCCGCCGCGGGGGACATCGAGCTGGCGGCGGACGTGCTCGCCGAGATCGATCAGGTCGCGGTGGCGCTGCGCTGAGTGTCGCAAGGGCATCACCTCCCCGGTATGGCGAACGCCCTACCAGCGAGGTCGCGGCTGAGGTAAGGGGCTTCAGGCGGATACGTTCCCGAGGTCAGCAGGTGTTCTGCCGCATCGACGAGCGCCCCGTACGCGATAAGAGCGAGCGAGCTGCCAACAGACATGCGCCGTACGCCAATCTCGGCAAGCTGGGCGGCAGACGGTCCGCCTGGGAGAAGCAGGACGTTGACTGGGCCCGCGACTTCATCGACGAGCCGCGCGATCGCAGAGAGGTCCGTGAGGGCCGGCGCATAGAGGACGTGCGCGCCAGCAGAGCGATAGGCGACGAGACGTCGGATCGTGTCGTCGAGGTCGTCGCGACCGCGGAGGTGATTTTCCGCTCGGGCCGTCAGAGTGAGACCGACGTGCTCGGCAGCCTCCGCCGCGATCTCGACGCGTTCCACCGCCACGCTCAAGTCCTCGATCTGGTGGGAGAGCGGATTCCAATCCTCGATCGAGCATCCTGCTGCCCCGGCACCGGCCAACAGTGCGACGGTCTCCCCGACGCCGCCGGGCGAGTCAGGGAAGCACTGCTCGGAGTCGACGTTGATGGGCAGGTGAGTAGCACTGCACAGTGCTTGGACGTGCGCGACGAGCTCTTCGCGACTCCCGGTCATGTCGGGTCGCCCCATCGACGCTGCGTACCCGCCACTTGTGGTCGCCAGTGCCTCATAACCGAGCGTCGTGAGTAGCCGACAAGAGCCGACGTCATGTGGGTTCGGCATTAGGAACGATCCGTCCCGGTGGAGGTCGCGGAACCTCCCCCTGATGTCATCTAGGTCCATTGGATGATCTTGGACGTTGGGCACAGTTCGAACAAGCGGGAATCCGACATCAACGTGGCAGCTCCCGGCGCCGCCACATCACCATGGTTAGTGGTTAAATCGTCAAAGCCGGCCGCCGAGCCCGACGCGGAGTGAGTGTCATGATCTTCGAGCAGTACTACCTCGAGTGCTTGTCGCAGGCCTCCTACTTCCTCGGCGACGAGACGACCGGGCGAGCGGTCGTGGTTGATCCCCGCCGCGACATCGAGCAGTACCTCGAGGCGGCGCAGGCACACCACGTCACGATCGAGTTGGTCATCGACACGCACTTTCACGCCGACTTCCTCTCAGGCCATCTCGAGCTGGCTCAAGCGACGGGTGCCGATATCGCCTTCGGCGCACGCGCTGATCCCCAGTTCACAGCACGGGCGCTGCACGACGGCGATTGCATCTCGCTCGGTGACGTAACACTCAAGATCCTCGAGACACCCGGACACACTCCTGAGTCGATCAGCATCGTTGTGTACGAGCACGCCGATGACGAGTTGCCATACGGAGTTCTCACTGGGGACACGCTGTTCATCGGCGATGTCGGACGGCCGGATCTGCTCTCGTCGCTCGGAACGACTTCCGACGAGCTCGCGAACATGCTCTACGACTCGCTCAACGACAAGCTCCTGAGGCTGCCCGACGCCACTCGCGTATTTCCCGGCCACGGCGCCGGCTCAGCGTGCGGGAAGAACCTCTCGACGGACCTGACGTCCACCATCGGCCATCAGCGCGCGGCGAACTACGCCCTGCAGCCGATGTCACGCGCCGAATTCATCCACGTCGTGACCGAGGGTCAGGCCAGTGCACCCACCTACTTCGCGTATGACGCGATACGCAACCGCGAGGCGCACGAGCTGCTTCACGAGCACGAGCATCCGACACCTCTCACGATCGACGATGCCCTCAGGTTTGCGAGCGGCGGCGCCGTCCTGCTCGACACACGCGACTCCACTGGGTTCGCTACCGGCAACCTGATCGGCTCGGTGAACGTTGGTCTCGAGGGGCGCTACGCACAGTACGTCGGCAGCGTGGTGCGCCCTGACGAACAGATCGTTCTGCTGGCAGAGCCCGGAACCGAGCTCGAGGCCAAGGTACGCCTGAGCCGCATAGGTTATGACCGCGTCGTCGGCTATGTCGAGAACATCTACGCCGCGTTCCAACAGCGCCCGGAGTTCGTGAAAACGGCCTCCCGGCTCACTGCCGGAACGTTCGACGAGAGGCATCGAAACGTCCCCGATCTCCAGGTCGTGGATGTCCGGAACGCGGGTGAGGTCTCGGAAGGCACAATGCCAGGCGCGGTCTGCATCCCGCTCCCGAGACTGCGCGACGAGATCGAGGCACTTGATCCGGGGCGGCCCACGGTTGTCTTCTGCGCCGGCGGGTATCGCTCGTCGATAGCGGCGAGCTTGCTGCGCCTCGCCGGCTTCGGCGACGTCTCTGACATCCTTGGCGGCTACCAGGCCTGGGAGACCGCACAAGTGCGCAAAGGCGTGACCGGATGAGGCCGGCGGATCTGTCGCTGCGGTTCTAGAGCGCGGCGACTTCGAGTCGCGCTGCTCCCGCCGCGAGCCGCCTGAACGAGGCGCAGAGCGGGAGTGCTGCAAGGATGGCTCCGTGAGCGAGCAGGTCGCCGAGCCCATGGTCGGCGCGCACCCCGAGACATCGCTGTGGCCGATGTGGGTGCTCGCCTTCGTCATCATGATCGACCAGATCGATCAGAACATCCTGCGCGGCGCCGCAACCCCGATCCAACACGCGTTCCACCTGAGCGACTTCGACCTCGGCGCATTGCTGTCCTGCTACACGATCGCGAACGGCGTCGTCAGCGTGCCGGCGGGCTATCTCGCCGATCGCTGGGTCCGGCGCAAGGGGATCGCGGGGACACTCATCGTCTGGTCGGGCCTCACTGCGCTCACCGCTGCGGCCTGGAACTTCGGGGCGCTCGTGGCTGTCCGCTCGGCCCTCGGCTTTGGCCAAGCCCTAAGTGAGCCCTCGTCCTCCAGCCTGCTGTCGGACCTCTACCCGCTGCGCCGGCGCGGTCATGCATTCTCGGCGCAGCAGTGCATGTCCTTCGTCGGCTTCGGCGTGGGTCTCGGCCTCGGGGGAGCAGTCGCGGCGTGGGCGGGTTGGCGGGCTGCGTTTCTGCTGGTGGGCGCTCCGGGCGCGCTCATCGCGATCGCGGTCTGGCATCTCCACGAGCCAGCGCGGGGCGAAGCCGACTTCGGCACCACCGCGTTCGCGGCGCCGAGGCGGGCGAGGTCCTCCCTGTGGGACATGTTGAAAGGCCTCGGCGACGACTACCGGACGATCTCGAAGATAAAGACTCTGCAGTTCGCCCTCGTCGGCGTGTCGGCCCTCCTCTTTACGGTGACAGCCGTCGCATCGGCGCTGCCACAGTTCTACGAGCACCAGCTCGGGCGGACGACTACGCAAGCGGCTCTCTTCACGGGCATGTTGATCGTCGTCGCAGGCGTCCCCGGTGTGTTGGTGGGAGGGAGGGTCGCCGATCGTTTCGCTCCGAGGATCGAAGGCGGGCGCATGGCCGTTCCCGCGGTTTGCCTTCTTGTCGGCGAGATCTTCTTCGCCGCGTCGCTCGCCCACATCCCGTTCGCGGCCGTCTACAGCCTCGAGCTCATCGGGACGTTCATCCTGACGTTGGCGGTGCCTGCGCTGAAGGCAGGCATCTCGGACGCGTTGCCCGCTCAGATCAGGGGATCGGGCTTTGCTCTGTTCAACATCGTCTCGGTCATCGCGGGACAGGCGGCCGCGTCGGTCGTGGTGTTCTCGATCGCAGGCGCGCTCGGCAACGACTACCGCAGCGCGCTGCTAGCGGTCGCTCCCGGCGTCGCCGGTGGGGCGATCGTCCTGTTCCATGCGCGCAAGTACCTGGACCGTGATGTGGCACGGATCGCGGACATCGTCATGCATAAGCTCGAGGCCGAATCAGCGGGATAACGCTTCGCACAAGACACGTCCCGGCTCACGACTGAGTCGGCTCGAGCACTCCAGGGTTCAAGATCGAGGCCGGGTCGAGGGCGAGCTTCACGCGCGACATCAGGTCGAGCGTGCCCGAAGGCCTCGCGGCAGCAAGCCAGCGGTTCTTCGCCACGCCGATGCCGTGCTCGGCCGAGATTGAGCCGCCGAGACCTAGGACAAGTTGGATGACGGCGTCGTCGATCGTGTAGTCGTCGGCGGGCGGCCCGATGACGTTGACGTGGACGTTCCCGTCGGCCACGTGTCCCCAGACGATCAGGCGGGCGGAAGGGCACGCCTCCTCGACGACAAACGGAAGCGCGTCGAGCAGCTCCGGGAGACGAGACGGCACCACGGCCACATCGAGCTTGTGGGGGATGCCGAGCGTCGCGACGGCCTCCGTGTGGCGTTCTCGGTACGCCCAGAGCCGTGTCCGCGTCTGCGGGTCCGCGGCGACCGCGGCCGCTAGGACCCTGCCGTCGGCGAGTGCGCCGGCGAGCTCGTCCGTCGGGTCGTGCGCCGAAGCTGCCTCCACGGTCAGCCAGGCAGCGGCTCCGTCGGCGAGGCCGATGGGCGCGGGCAGGGCGGCGTGCTCGCATACCAGGCGCATTCCGTCGACGAGCGTCAGCTCTGCTGCTTCGAGCGAGGGCAGGGATCGCAGTGGTCCCGTCACGAGGTCCACGGCGGCGCTTGCGTCGGGCAGTGCGACGAGTGCAGCGACGCGGTGGCGCGGCAAAGGTTCCATGCGCATCATCACGCGGGTGACGACAGCCAAGGTGCCTTCGCTGCCTGCTAGCAAAGCCCCGAGATCCCAGCCGACGTTGTCCTTCACGAGACCGCTCAGGTGCGAGACGATCGTGCCGTCAGCAAGGACTGCTTCAACCCCGGCGAGCCGGGCCCGCATCGGCCCGTAGCGGAAGACGTGAAGCCCGCCCGCGTTCGTCGCAACCATGCCTCCGAGCGTTGCCGAGTCTCGGGCGGCCAGATCGATGCCGACGTGGAAGCCGGCGCGGGAAGCCGCCTCCTGCGCTGCGGCGAGCGTCGTGCCGGCTCCAGCCCCGAGCAGGCGCGAGACCGCGTCGAGCTGGTCGACACCCGCGAGACGACGCAAGCTGAGCACGACCTGTGCGCGACTCTCCGCCTGATCCGCCCGGGGTACCGAGCCTCCGACCAAGCCGGTGTTGCCCCCCTGTGGGATCACCGCAACCCCGTGGCGGCCGGCTGCGACGAGCACTGCCGCGACTTCCTCGGGGTTCGCCGGCCGCACGACCGCAACGGCGTCGCCCGAGTACCGACCCGTCCAATCCGTCGTGAAGGATGCGACTACCTCCTGATCGGTCATGCAGTCGCGCGCGCCGACGACCGCTTCGACCTCCGAGAGGAAGCCCGCGTGACTCCCGGCGCTGCCGCTCATCCGGCCAGCACTGGCAGCTCGATGGTGCCCTGCCCGATGATGCGCACCGACCCGGAGACGATCACGGCCCCGCCATCCACGCGCCCGTAGAGCCGGCTCGGCGATCCCATCTCGATGCCTTGATCGATGACGATCGCGCTCTGACCGAGCTCACGACTCGCGAACGCGGTGAGAGGGCCGGCAGCCGAGCCGGTTGCTGCGTCCTCGCCACTAGCTACCTGCGGCGTAAAGCAGCGTGCTCGCCAGGCTCCTTCGCCGAGATTGGCGACGACGTAGCACGTGATCACATTGTGGCCGAGGCTGTCGAGCGCGGTGAAGAGCAAAGCGAGGTCGGGTGAGGGTCGTGAAAGCACTCCCACGTCCCGGACAGGCAGGATCAGCGTGGGAAGCCCGGTCGAGATGACCGTCGCAGGGAGCGTCGGATGGCCGTCGTCAGCCTCCAAGCCGAGCGCTTCGAGCACAGGCTTTGAGTCATGGTTCCCGAGGTGCTCCGGCGGGTTCTGCATGATCTCGACGGTTCCTTGCGAACCGTCCGGTTTGAGGTCGACCGTGAGGTGCTGGATGCCTGCCAGCGTCTGCTGGGCCAAGCGTGCCGATGACAACCCCTTGGCCAATGCCACGGCCGCGGCCGTCCCGAGCGAGGGATGCCCGGCGAAGGGGATCTCGCCTGCAACCGTGAAGATGCGGTGGAGATAGTCGGCCGAGGCTTCGGTCGGGCTCTGGACGTAGCTCGTCTCCGACAGCCGCATCCTCGTGGCGAATGCCGCCATCGTCGAGGTTGCGATCGGATCCGCCTGATGCACCACGGCGTGGAGGTTGCCCTGCAAAGCGGCTTCGGCGAACACTTCGAGCCAGGTGATGGGGAATTGCGCCATCCCGCACGGTATCGCCGCCTCGAGGCACGCGAGACTGACCGCATGCAACTCTGCCGTCCGCGTTCGATCGTGTGGGTTGCCAGCACCCTTGCCCTCGCCGCCGTGTCGCTCGCCGCCGCCAGCCCTGGCCGCTCGACGACCGAGGTCACCCAACCGGCTCCGCCGGTCTCGGCCACCGATTCCCAGTTCCACATGGAGACCACCGGCGTCACGCCGGTCGACGGCGATGGGCTCATCCCCAACCCCAAGACGCCCACCGGCAGCCCCCGTGGACCGGTCTCCGGCTGCGACTACATCGCCGCGTCCGCCAAGGGCGCCAGCTCGGCCTCAGTGAACGCGCTGATCGAGTCGAAGGAGAACTCGATCACGAGCCGCTACGTGCTCTGCCTCTCGGGCACCTTTACATCCCCGATCCACGTGTGGTCGAAGTGGTCGGCGCCTCTGCTGGTGATCGAAGCCGAGCCGGGCAAGAGCGCGCACCTCGCTCTCGGCGAGGTGAGAGCCGCCGACCCCAATCCGAACGATCACGACGGTGGTGACACCGGTGGCGTGGACATCACGGACTCGCGCAGCGTCGAGGTCGAGGGGCTCGACATCTCCGGTTACTGGGCGGATGGCCCGGACTATGCCCCGACGGGGATCCTCGTGACGGTTCGCCAGAGCACGCAGACGAACGAGTCGAAGACGCCTCACGAATCGGCGTGCTTCCTGAAGGGCGACGACGTCTGCAGCGACATCTACCTGATCGACGACACGATCTCGGGGATCGTGAACCGCGCAGACGAGGTATCGAACGTCCGGACGGACTGCAACAACAGCGACGTCGGTGCGTTCGGGATCGCGGTGCTGTCCTACGGGAACGACGAAGCGCACGCCCTCCAGCACGTGGTCATCGAGGGCGACAAGGTCGATCACACGAGGACCGGCGAGAGCGAGACAGTGACGGTCAACGGTGACGTTCAGGACTTCCTCGAGGCGAACGACAAGGTCTACGACACCGACAACATCGGCATGGACGCGATCGGCTGGGAGGAAGGCACCGACCAGGCCAGAGACGGTCTGATCGCCGACAACACGGTCGCGAATGTCGACACCTACGACAACCACTCCTACGGCCGCTGGGTCGACGGAGCATGCGCCAACCTGGCGGAGAACGCGGCCGGGATCTACGACGACGGTGCCTCGTACATCTGGATCAGCGACAACACCGTCTACAACACCGATCAGGGCATCGACGCCGATGTCGAGACCCCGAAACGTCTCACTGACCACATCCTCGTGACCGGCAACACCGTCTTCGACGGTCCCGGCACGAGCCTCGGCGCGCCGAGCTCGGGGTCGAACCCGCCCGGCGTCCCAGGCAAGTCGACTGACGCCGGTCACGCGTACGAGGCCTTCTACGTCGATTCCTACGGCGCCGGCTCGATGATCGAGGACGTCTACGCACACGGCAACACGTTCTCGAACGAGAGCCAGTTCTATGGCGCAAGCAAGTCACAAGACGCACCGGTGGTCGACATCTCTGGCCACTACGAGAACATCATGTTGTGGGGCAACACGATCCTCGGATACGACGCGGCCGACAAGTTGAATCCCTTGCTGGAGATCGACAATCAGCCGATCAAGACCGCACCCGACGTCTTCGACTGCAGCGACTATGGCCGGCTGTCGACGGCGAGCGCCGGTAACGGGAACTTCGACGACCCCGACAACTCCTACCTCGCCTTGTCCGCTTGGCAGGCGCACAACGGTCACGGCTACGACGTCAACAGCGCCGTCGGACCGACGGGGTGCCCCGCAGCCCTGCCATGAGCGGCGCCCGGCCCCCGAATTGGGCCTAATCGGTCTCCGGGCCGCTCGGCCCTTCCGGGATGCCGTTCGATTCGGTCGAGTCGTGCGCCGGCGGCGAATCCCGCGGCGAAGCCTGTGAGGGAGGACCGCTGGCCTTCTCGTGGCGCCTGCGCGCTCGCCAGATGATGTCGCGCGGCCTTCGGACCGTGTACTCCGGGTGCTGTCGTCGGTTTCCCTGCGGGGATGTGACTCGGGGAGGGCGCCTCGGGATCGCCCTGTCCACGTACAAGGTGGGCTCGTTCTCGGGCCTCTCCGGCGCTGGCGCTGGTCCGACCGCTGCGGAGAGCATCCCGAGATTGGGCATCTTGACCGGTCCTTCATCGGTCATGAGGTCGACGTATGTGAGTCCCATTCCGCGTACCTCGCCGTCGATGACCCCACCGAACGTGCCGTACCGGACCCGGATCCGCTGGCCGACGGAGAACGGGCGTGCCACCATCAGGACTATGCCGGCGAAGACGTTCCCGAGGCTCTGCTGGGCAGCGAGGCCGAAGATGACTCCTGTGATCCCGGCAGCTGCCAACAGCTGGGTCGGGTTCACTCCGAGCAGGCCGATCGTGACGATGATCACGATGAGCAATCCACCGAGCGTGAGGATGAGACGCAATGCCGCGCCAGCGGTGGGGCCACCGCCGACGTGGACGAGGCGCCCGAACTGCGTGGCAACGCGCCTGACGGCGATTGAGCCAAAGATCAGGAAGACTCCCGACATGGTCCACGCCCAGACGCGCTCGTCGAAGCTGTGGGAGTACACCGAGCCGTGGTTTACGTGCACGACCACGAGTGCTGCGAGCGCTATCAGCGTCGATGCAGCCGCCAGCCCAAAACGCGGCTTCGGCGGCAACGGCACCCCCGTCATCGTCGAGATCGGTGCCAACGAGCGTTGCTGGCGGGCCTCGCGCAGGTCCCTCCAGAGCGGTCGAGCCATCCCACTGTTGTACTCCCGCGAAGCGCGATGAGCGGCCGCGACGCAGGTAGGAGCGTCCGCCCGAGGATCTCGTGGCACCGCGGAGGGGCCGAGATTGCGCCCTTCGCCACTCTTTCGGCGTTCTCGTCGGCAGCCGCGCACGGCGCCGAGCTGATCGAGGTCGATCTCCGCCGCACGGGCGACGGCATGCTGGTCTGCGTGCACGATGCTGTACTTCCAGGACTCGGGCGGATAGATGGGCTCGCGTGGGCCGAGATCGGCGATCGGGAGGTGGGGGAGGGGCGGGTGTTCGGGTTCGAGACGTTTCTTGACGTTCTCGACGCGAGCGATCCCGAGCGCCGTTGCGAGATCCATCTCGACCTGAAGGAGGCAGGCTACGAGGCCGAGGCTGTGGCAGCGGTGTTGGGGCGTTCCCGCCGCGTGAGTGTCACCACCTCGGTTGACGAGTCGATCGCGGCAGTGCGCGGCTCGCACCCATCCGTGCCGGCCTTGCTCACGCTGGGTCGCGAATGGCGCGGGCTCGGAACGGTCGACCGCCTGACGATGTGGTCAGGGGATGTGTTCCCGTTCTCGCGCATCAACCAGTGCGGGGCAACGGGTGTCGCGGCGCACCATGCGCTCGCAGGTCCCATTCTGAGAAGGTGGTTGACGAGGCGCGGGATGGATCTCGTCGTATGGACGGTCGACGACGACAGATCGCTCCGGCGCTGGCTCGCGCATTCCGACGTCGACGTCGTGACGACGAACAGGCCGTTGGCGGCCCTTGCGATCCGCGAGCAACTGGAGGCCAGGTGATCGTCGGAGTGGAAGCCGGGAAGCGCCGTACGTTCGCATCGGCGCTCGGGTGGCCAGGGTGGACCAGGTCGGGCCGTGACGAGGAGTCCGCCGTCGCGGAGCTCGTCTCCTACGCGGGTCGGTACCGCCCGGTCGTAGTGCGCGCCGGCTTGGCCTTCGATCCCGATGCCGGCCACCTCGACGTGGTCGAGCGCGTCGCCGGGAATGCGACGACCGATTTCGGCGCCCCCGGGGCTGTGTACGCGTGGGATTCCGGCCCGGTCGAGCCCGGGGAGTGGGAGCGGACCGCTGCCATCATGAAAGCGGCCTGGGAGTACTTCGACGAGGTCGTCGCCGGTGCGCCTGCAGTGCTTCGCAAGGGCCCCCGCGGTGGCGGTCGGGACCGGGACGCCGTTGCCGCCCACGTGGTCGCCGCCGACGTCGATTACCGCCGCAAGCTCGGTCTCGACCGCTACAAGCCCGAGCTCGCCTCCTTGGACGAGCTCAAGGCCCGGCGCGAGGAGGTCTTCGCCGTGTTCCTCGTCGGTGGTGACGGCAGCGCGGTGACCGAGCGCGGGTGGAGCCTGCGGTACGCGGCTCGCCGAGGCGTGTGGCACATCCTCGACCACGCGTGGGAGATCGAGGACAAGTCGACCTAGTCGGCGTCGCCGTCCTCGTCGCCACCGGCTCTCCGGCGGCTCGGCGCGACCCGCCGGGGCTCACCCTGCTGCTTGGCGAAGTGAGGCGGCCAAGGCGCGTCGCCTAGACCGCCGGCCTCGTCCCGGTGGGCGAGGTCGATGAGCGAATCGAGCGAGTAGGCCTGCGAATCGATCGCCGCCCCCGGGTCACCCTTGTCGCGGAACCGGGCGGGCACGGTTGCGATCGTGAGATCGGAGGGATTGACGTCGGGCACCTCGTCCCAGTCGAGGGGACACGACACGCGTCCCTCCGCGTTGGCGCGGACGCTGTATGCCGAGGCGACGGTCCGGTCACGGGCATTCTGGTTGTAGTCGATGAAAACGGCGTCACCACGCTCCTCCTTCCACCACTTGGAGGTGGCCATTCCCGGCATGCGCCGCTCGACGGCCCGTGCCAGAGCGAGCGCCGCCCGGCGCACCTCCGTGAAGTCCCAACGCCGCTCGATGCGCACGTTGACGTGGATTCCGCGGGACCCGGAGGTCTTCGGGTAGCCGACCAGCTCGTGCTCGTCGAGCAAGGCGCGCACTTCGAGGGCCACCTGTCTCACCTGATCGAAACTCAACCCCGGCTGCGGATCCAAATCAACCCGAAGCTCGTCGGGATGGTCTACGTCGGACCGCCTGACGGGCCACGGGTTCAAGTCGAGGCAGCCGAGATTCGCCGCCCAAACGATGTGGGCGACGTCGGTCGGGCAGAGCTCCTCCGCGCTGCGACCGCTCGGGAACGTCACCGTGACGGTCTCCAGCCAATCGGGCCGGTTCGGCGGGACCCGCTTTTGGTAGAAGAACTCGCCCTCTGCGCCGTTCGGGAAGCGCTTCAGCACCGTGGGCCTCTCGAAGACGCCGACGAGCGCCCCAGCTCCCACGGCGGCGTAGTACTGCGCCAGGTCGAGCTTCGTCTCGCCGCGAGCGGAGAAGAAGACCTTGCTCGGGTTGGTGACGTCGATGATGCGGCCCCCGACTTCCACCTGCGCCGGCGGTTCCTTGCCTGCCATGCCACCATCGTCGCCGATCCGGAGACTCAGCCGGCGGCTCATCGGTACCATCCAGGACTGATGACACACGCCTGGACGATCGAGCGGGCTCGGGAACTCGACAGGGCAGACGAGATCGGGCGGGCGAGGGGGATGTTCTTGCTGCCTGAAGGCATCGTCTACCTCGACGGCAATTCTCTCGGCGCACTCAGCACCGGCGTGGCCGGTCATGTGGGCAGGCTCGTCGAGAAGGAGTGGGGGAGCCGGCTGATCGCTGGCTGGACCGGCTGCGGGTGGATGGAGGCGCCGGAGCGGATTGGCGACCGGATCGCGCCGCTGATCGGGGCGATGCCGGGCGAGGTGATCGTCGCAGATACGACAACGATCGCTTTGGCGAAGCTGCTCGGCGCCGCATTGAACGCTCGTCCCTCCCGCAAGGTGATCCTCTCGAGCGCGGACAACTTCCCGAGCGACCTGTTCTCGGCCGGGGCCGTCGCACGGCTCTTCGGCGCAGAGTTGAGGATCGTGGACCGGTCGGAGATCGCCGCGGCGCTCGCTGACGACGTGGCGGTGTGCTGCCTCACTCACGTCGACTTCCGCACCGGTGAGATGCATGACCTGCCTGCGATTACGGCACGGACGCACGATGTCGGCGCGCTGTCGTTGTGGGACCTGTGCCACTCGGCAGGAGCGGTCGTCGTCGGACTCGAGGAGCACGGAGTGGACCTCGCCGTCGGCTGCACATACAAGTACCTGAACGGTGGACCTGGCTCACAGAGCTTCATGTACGTGAGGCGCGCTTTGCAGGCTGAGCTGGAGAATCCGCTCCCCGGCTGGCTCGGCCACGAGGCGCCGTTCGACTTCGAGCCGAGTTGGACGCCGGCCGCCGGGATCCGGAGGTTCCTGACGTCGTCGCCGCCGATCATCAGCATGGCCGCCCTCGAAGCCGCCCTCGAGGCGTTCGACGGAGTGTCGATCGAGCAGGTGCGGGCGAAATCGCTCTCACTCAGCCAGCTCTTCTTGGAGGCGGTCGAGGAGCGCGCACCGGCTTCGCTAGTCGTCGTCTCGCCCCGCGACCAGCGCCGGCGTGGATCGCAGATCTCGCTTCGCCATGAGAACGCCCGGTCGATCATCGAAGGAGCGGCGGCCCGGGGAGTGGTCGGGGACTTCCGGGCGCCGGATCTCTGCCGTTTCGGCTTCACGCCGTTATATCTCTCGCACGAGGACGTGCTGAGGGCGGCGGAAGTCGTCGCTGAGGGGGCTGCCGGGGTGGCTGCCGGGGTTGCGGTGTCCGATTGAAGTCGCTGGTTGAGGCGGTCTCGGA
>JBKQLZ010000115.1:0-3694 GCA_052146895.1 Acidimicrobiales bacterium | reverse complement strand
GTGACGACCGGACCGGAGCACCGGCTCGATCCGCTCGCTCATGTGCTGCGCTCGGGCAGCCAGCATGAGCAACAGCTCCGTGCGGTCATCGAGGGTGCCCGACCGAGGATCGAGGAGAAGATCGCGCACGCGCTCTCCGACGGGGGTGCCGCCAGGCTCGCGGGTCAGATCGGCGTCGAGCGCCTTGGCGAGGAGCGCAGCTTGGGTGGACTTCCCGGCTCCCTCCCCGCCTTCGATGGCGATGAGACGTCCGGCAACCGGAGCCACCGACTCACTCGCTCGAGATGTCGTGCGCAGCCGGCGCGGCGCCGCCACGGGCCACCTTCTTCGCGCCCGTCGCCCTCTTGGCTGCTCCGGTCTTCTTGGCCCCAGCCTTCTTTGCTGCCCCGGCCTTCTTTGCTGCACCGGCCTTCTTGGCACCGGCCTTCTTGGCACCGGCCTTCTTCGCGCCCGCGGCTTTCTTCGTACCGGCGGCCTTGCGACGCGTCGACGGCCCAGCGTCGCGACGCATCTGGATGAGCTCCGCTGCCCGCTCGGGGGTGATCGTCTCGGGGTCATCTGCTCGCCGGAGCGACGCGTTCACCGTGCCGTCGGTCACGTAGAGCCCGAAACGCCCCGATCGCAACACGATCGGCTGCCCGCTGACGGGGTCGACGCCGATCTCTTTCAGTGGCTCGGCCGTCTGTCCATACCGCCGCGTCTTTGGCTGGGCGAGGCGTGCGAGCGCTTCCGCGAGCGTCACGTCGAACAGCTGCTCCTCGCTGTCGAGGCTGCGGGTGTCGGCTCCGCGCTTCAAGTACGGGCCGTAACGTCCATTGCTCGCCACGACGTCGGCTCCCGTCTCCGGATCAGTGCCGAGTGACCGTGGCAGTTGCAGCAGCCGGATCGCGTCCTCGAGGCTGACTGTGTCGAGAGCCATTGAACTGAACAACGACGCTGTCTTGGGCTTCTCCTTGGACTCCCCGCTGATCTCGCCGAGCTGCACATAAGGGCCGAAACGCCCCGCTCGTGCGTACACAGGCTTCCCACTCTCGGGATCGGTCCCAAGCGCGCGGTCTCCGGAAGGGCTCGACAGGAGCTCGAGCGCGCGCTCCCGTGTGAGCTCGTCGGGCGCCGTCTCGTCGGGGACGGCGGCACGATCCTCTCCTCGCTGGAGGTAAGGGCCGTAGCGCCCGACGCGGACGCAGATCTCCTCGCCGTTCTCGTCGGCACCGATCAAGATGGAGTTGACTTCCCGAGCGTCGATCTCCTCCAGGTGGGCAAGAACGGCATCTTTCAGGCCCCGCTTGCCGTCGACGGCGAGAACGTGGCGAGGCTGGCGCGGCAGTGAGCCCGTCTCCGCCGCGCCATCGGCGGCTTGCGGGCGGTCGAGGTGGTGCGACTCCCCGAAGTAGAACCGCTCGAGCCAGGGAATCTGCTCCTCGGACCCCTCGGCTATCTCGTCGAGGTCGTCTTCCATGCTGGCCGTGAAGCCGTAGTCGACGAGGTTCGGGAAGTGCCGCTCGAGGAGGTTGACGACGGCAAAAGCGGTGAACGAGGGCACGAGAGCGGTGCCCTTCCGCCAGACGTACCCGCGATCTTGCACCGTCTGGATGATGCTGGCGTACGTGGACGGTCGACCAACACCGAGCTCCTCGAGGCGACGGACGAGCGACGCTTCCGTGAACCGGGCCGGTGGCTTGGTCGCGTGGTCCTCGGTCTCGAGCCCATCGCAGTCGACGACCGCGCCTTCGGCCAGCCTCGGGAGACGGGCGTCCTCGCGCGGGTCGCGGCCGCTGCCTCCTCCTTCGACGGTCTCGTCCTCGTCCTCCCGGTAGACCTGCAAGAACCCAGGCGACGTGATCACAGTCCCCGTGGCCAAGAACCGGGCCATGGCCCCCTGCGGGGCGGAGGGCGACGCCTGCAGCGTGGCAGCCTCGAGCCTGACCCGCGCGGTCGTGCCCGTGGCGTCGATCATCTGGGAGGCCACCGTCCGCTGCCAGACGAGCTCGTAGAGGCGCAGCTCGTCGGAAGAGAGCTGACCCGCAACGGCACTAGGCACGCGGAACCGGTCCCCAGCGGGCCTGATCGCCTCGTGCGCTTCCTGCGCGTTCTTGACACGGCTGCGGTACGTCCGGGGTGACGCCGGGACCGAGTCCGAGCCGTAGAGATGGCGCGCCTGCTCGCGGGCGGCGTTCACGGCGGTGTCGGACAAGGTTGTCGAGTCGGTCCGCATGTAGGTGATGAAGCCGCGCTCGTAGAGCGCCTGGGCAATGCGCATCGTCCGTTGCGCCGAGTAGCGGAGCTTGCGCGCCGCTTCTTGCTGCAGCGTCGACGTGATGAACGGAGCAGCCGGTGAGCGGCGGAAGGGCCTGTCCTCGACGGACGCCACCGTGAACTCGGCCTGCTCGAGCGCGGCAGCCAGGCGAGTCGCCGACTCTTCGTCCAGGCGGAGCACCTCGTCGGATGAGAGCAGCTCTCCGGTCAGGCCGAAGTCGTCTCCCGTCGCGATCCGACGTGACTCGACGTCGACCAACCTGGCCGAGAGACGCTGGCCCTCCGCCGCGAACTGCCCCTCCAAGCTCCACCAGGCGGCGGATCGGAACCGCATCCGCTCGCGCTCACGTTCGACCACGACGCGCGTGGCGACGCTCTGCACCCGGCCGGCGGACAGGCCGCTCGCAACCTTCCGCCATAGCACCGGGGACACCTCGTAGCCGTAGAGACGATCGAGGATGCGGCGAGCCTCTTGCGCGTCGACCAAGCGCCGGTCGAGCTCGCGGGGGTTCTCGATGGCCTCGCGGATCGCTCCCGGCGTTATCTCGTGGAAGACCATGCGGTGCACCGGGACGCGGGGCGAGAGCACCTCCACGAGGTGCCAGGCAATCGACTCGCCCTCGCGGTCTTCGTCTGTCGCTAGGTAGACCTCGCTCGCGTCCGCCACGAGACGCTTGAGCTTTGCGACCTGCTCTTTCTTCTCGCGGCTGATGACGTAGAGCGCCTTGAAGTCGTTGTCGACGTCGACGCCGAGGCGGGCCCACGGCTCCTTCTTGAACGCAGCTGGTACGTCAGCGGCCGAGCGGGGCAGGTCACGGATGTGGCCGATCGACGACTCGACGACGTAGTCGCGGCCGAGGAAGCTCGCGATCGTCTTGGCTTTTGCCGGGGATTCCACGATCACGAGGGGCTTTGCCATCAGCGCCACGTCCTGTTGTTCTTCACACAGCCACTTCCGATTTCGCCGTCGTAGAAGCGACCATACGGCCGGCTCACGCGCCTGACCCTACGCGAGCGGTGCGCGCCGCCGACGCGCGAGCCCATGCGATGCCTATGCCGTGACCGTAGTGCTGGCGCCGGCGTCAGCCCCGGCAAGGCCGGCTGCCTCGCTCGCCGGCGCCACAGCCGGGTCGCCCTCCATCGAGGCGTCCTCACCGAAAGTGCCCGTCGAGCGCTTGGAGAAGAGGATGGCTCCGCCGAGGATGACGATCGCGACACCTGCGATCGCGAAGCGAGCGTCGTTGTGACGCAGCGTTATGACCGCAGGGAGGATCAGCAATGAGACGAGGTTCATCACCTTGATGAGCGGGTTGAGGGCAGGACCGGCGGTGTCCTTGAATGGGTCGCCGACGGTGTCGCCGATCACGGCCGCCGTATGCGCGTCCGAGCCCTTCCCACCGTGATGGCCGTCCTCGATGTACTTCTTCGCGTTGTCCCA
>JBKQLZ010000114.1:0-2523 GCA_052146895.1 Acidimicrobiales bacterium | reverse complement strand
GTCCGTCGCCTCTGCTACACGAGCCAGCCAGTCGGAGAACGAGGCCTCGATAACCTCGCGGTACAGGGCCTCTTTCGAAGGAAAATGATGCAACAGGCTCGGACGGCGTATGCCTACGAGCTCGGCGATGTCGTTGAGTGAGGTCCCGTCGTACCCGCGCTCGGCAAAGCACCAGAGCGCGGAATCTAAGATCGCCTGTCGCGTTGATACCCCAGGGCGCCTGACGACGGGGGGCGACGACACGACGACTTGTACCTTCCCGACACCGGCGGGGAGCGCACCCAGGCCGGATGAGCTTGGCATCAGTCCCAGCCTACCTACCGGACGGTAGGCACGCCTGATACGGTTTCGGGTGCAGAAAATTCTGCTGGCTGTGCTGGCAGGACTGGCCGCCAGCCAGCTCGCCCTCTTCTGCACGACGATCTTCTTGCACCGGGCCCTGGCCCATCGAGCGATCACCGTGCGACCTTCCGTCCGGATGGTCTTCAGGGTTCTGATCTGGCTCATGACGGGCATCAAGCCTCGGCAGTGGGTCGCAGTCCACCGCAAGCACCACGCCTTCACCGACGTCGAGGGCGACCCGCACTCGCCGGTCCTGCTCGGTTTCTGGCGGGTGCAGCTGGCCAACGCGGTCCTTTACCGCAAGGTGGCGCGAGACCCGAGGACGACTGCGCGCTACGCGAAGGACCTCCCCGCGGATCGCTGGGATACCTTGCTGTTCGACCACGCCTTCTTGGGCCTCGGCCTTGGGATCGGCCTGCTCTGGGTCGTCTTCGGCTGGCGGCTGGCGCTTCTCGCGGCCGGAATCCACGCAGCGACATATCTGGCGCTCAACGCCTCGATCAACGCCGTCGGGCACAGCTTCGGGTCCAGGAGCTACGCCAACACCGCCTTCAACAATCAGTGGCTCGCGTTCGTGACCGGCGGCGAGGGCCTCCACAACAACCATCACGCGGCGCCGACGTCGGCAAAGCTGGCGCTCGGGCGTCACGAGCTGGATCCCGGCTGGTGGGTAATCCGTCTCATGGTGCGAGCGAGGGCGGCGACGGTCCGCCTCGCTGAGACCCATTTCGTGGCGAGGTCGCCCGCGTCGACGACGCGCTGACCCGTCCTTCGGCTCGCCGCGCGTAGGCTGCGATCCATGGCCGACGCGAAGCTCGAACAACTTTGTATCGACGTCATTCGGGGCCTAGCGATGGACGCTCCGCAACGAGCCAACAGCGGCCATCCGGGCACGGCGATGGCGCTCGCTCCACTGGCGCACGTGTTGTTCACACGGGTGCTGCGCCACGATCCGAGCCGGCCGGACTGGCCCGATCGGGACCGGTTCATACTGTCCAACGGGCACGCGTCGATCCTGCTCTATTCGATGCTCTTCCTCAACGGCTACGGGCTGGAGCTGAAAGACATCGAGCAGTTCCGACAGTGGGGATCGAGAACACCTGGGCACCCCGAGGTCCACCTCGTGCCTGGCGTCGAGGTCACGACCGGTCCGCTCGGTCAAGGTTTTGCGAACGGGGTTGGCATGGGGGTCGCCGAGCGCTTCTTGCGCAAGAGCTTCGGGCCCGATGCCATCGATCACCACATCTTCGCGATCTGCGGCGACGGGGATCTGATGGAAGGCATCAGCCATGAGGCAGCGTCGCTGGCGGGAAAGCTCGGTCTCGGCCGTCTCGTTTACGTGTTCGACGACAACCACATCACAATCGACGGGTCGACTGACCTTGCGACCAACGACGACGTCGTGAAGCGGTTTGACGCCTACGGCTGGCATGTCGAGCGCCTTGGCGAGGTGGCAAACGACCTCGACGTCTTAGAAGCCGCCCTTCGCCGGGGCATGGCCGAGGCAGACCGCCCTTCTCTTCTCGTGCTCCGAAGCCACATCGGCTGGCCGTCGCCGCACCGCACCGACACGAAAGAGGCCCACGGCGACCCGCTTGGGGAAGATGAGATACACCTGACCAAGGCCCTGCTGGGTCTGCCCGTCGACCAGGAGTTCTACGTCCCTCCCGAGGTTCTGGCCTTCTATCACGATCGGGCCGCCCGCGGCCGCGAGGCGCGCGAGGCCTGGGACGCGCGCCAGTCAGTCTCGGGTGAGGACCGGGCTCGTTTCGACGCTTGCCTGAAGGGACAGGGCCTTGCAGGTTGGGAGGGCGGGATCCCAAGCTTCGAGGTCGGCACGAAGCTGGCGACACGGAGAGCCGTCAACAAGTGCCTGACCGCGACGGCGGACCAGATCCCCGGCCTGATCGCGGGTGCCGGAGACCTCACCGGAAACACCGGCGTCGACCTGGGCGCCGGAGCCGGGGTTCAGTCCCACGCGGACCCCGGCGGACGACAGCTCCATTACGGCATCCGCGAGTTCGCCATGGTCGCCTCCATGACTGGGATGGCCATGCACGGCGGCGTCGTTCCAGTCGGCGGAACGTTCTTCGTCTTCAGCGACTACGCCCGAGGGGCGATCCGGCTCGCGGCGCTGTCGGAGGCCCACGTGATCTACTTCTTCACCCACGACTCGATCGG
>JBKQLZ010000113.1:0-5288 GCA_052146895.1 Acidimicrobiales bacterium | reverse complement strand
CCTATGTGGTGAGCGGCCTGATGGTCGAGACCGTGTGCGGAGCCGCCGCCGGCGACTGAGGCACGCCTGATCGGAAACGCCGCCGGCTACGGGTCGCACCACCCGAGGCTGGCGGCGTTTCTCTTTGTGCAGACTTCCTCCTCACGGGAAGGCGATGTTGTCGTACGCGACGGGCCGAGGCTGACGGTGATCCGGCCCTTGGGCACGTCGAAGGTGATGTCCTCGAGCACGGTGATGGGAGCCCAACGACTTCGTGACCCCACGCAGGGAGGTGATCGGCTCGCCGGGGGCGATCCAGGGCGACGGGTCTTGCTCCTCGTGGGGTCCATACGAGGAGCATCCATACCCGGGTCCCGGCTTGCGCCGAGCCGGTGGTCCCATCGGCTCAGCCGCCTCCGAGCAGGGAGCCGACGGTCTTGGTGACGCCGCCGACGACCCCCTGGACCGGATTGGTGGTCGTGGTGGTCGTGGCGGCCGGCGTGCCACCGGCGCCCGATCGCGTCGCCGAGCCCGAGGACGACGACCCACCGCCACCCAGCACGCCACCAAGGCCCAGGGTGTTCGTGACGCCGCCGACCGCGCCGCTCACCCCACCGGTGACGCCGCCGACCGTGCCGCTCAAACCGCTCGTCACGCCGCTGACCGTGTTGGTGAGGCCGCCGGTCACGCCGTTCACCGTGCCGCTCAGCCCACCGGCAGCCTGGTCCAGCCCGCCGGCGACGCCGCCGGCAACGCCGCCGCTCGACGAGCCACCTCCGGGCGCGCCGCCGATGGGCGAGCTCGTGACTCCGGACCCGCCTGACCGACCCGTACCGCCGCTGCTCGAGGAGGCCGCGGTCGCCGGCTGACCGGCCGATGCGCCAGGGCCGGAGCCGCTGCCCGACGACGTTGCACTGCCGCCGCCGGCAGTGGTCCCTGCACCGGTTGCGACGGGGACCGGGTCACCCAGGGTCAGGGCTGGTGCGGCGAGCGCCGAGCCGGCCGAGCCGACCGCCGCCCGGCTCGGGCTGCCCGACAGCGCGTGCGGCGCGATGAACGCGGCTGCGACGGCTGCGCCGGTGACCGCGACACCGGCCACCGCGTTGCGCAGGCCACCGGTGGCCGCGCCCTGCTGTTGCACGGTCGCGCTGCGGTGTGCCACCCGGAAGAAGGCGCGGCGGAAGAGCGCGCCGGTCGCGATGAGGAAGCCGGCCAACGCCTCCTTCGATTCGGACACGACGGCGAACTCGCGCTTGAGTGCCTGGCGGGCCCGCCACAGCAGCGTCTCGATCGTCCCGATCTCGACGCCCTCGTGGTCGGCGATCTGCTGGTAGGTCCATCCCGAGCCCTCGCGCATGGCGAGCACGTGTCGGTGGCGCGTCGAGAGACGGTCGAGCGCGCGGTTCACCAACTCGCCGTCGACCGAAGCGAGGACGATGTCTTCGGACGTGTCCTCACCCACCACGCCGAGGGGATGCCGCGCGGAGAGCTCCAGGTCGTCGGTCGGGGTGCTGCGCGAACGGCGGCGCAACATGTCGGTGCAGATGTTTCCGGCGATCACGGTCAGCCACGGGTAGAAGCGGCGCTCGCCGGCGAAGCGTGGCAACGCCTTCCAGGCGCGGGCGAAGGCCTCCTGCGCCGCGTCCTCGGCCTCGTGGCGATCGTTGAGCCGCCGCATGCAGAAGCGCAGCAGTCGCTCGTAGTACCGCGTGTAGAGGTTGCCGAACGCCGTGGAGTCGCCGGCCTGGCAGCGCTCGACCAACGCACGATCACGATCGAGATCGACGTCGTCGCAAAGGCTCGTGAGCTCGTCTTGGCGGAGCGCCAATGTTCCGGTTCCTCCCCCCGCGCGTGATGCCTCCGGTGAGGAGACTGGTCACATTATGTCCAGACCCCGCGGTGGTTGAAAGCGGCGCCAGCAACAAATTTCCCCGAATGAGCTTGGGGAGGTTTTCGTCAACAAAGTTGACGATTCCCCAACCGGCGCCGGCGAAACCTGCGTGTGGACGGTGGTGGTGATACCCGCGAGACGGTGTCTCACGTCACACGGGACGATCCGCCTGTTGGAGGTGCAGTCCGAGAATCAGGCGGCCGGGACGGCGTCGATCGACGACATCGTCGACCGAACCGACGTCAGCGACAAGATCCCCACGGCCCCGGGCCCACGTGGTCCGGCTGGCGGCCGACCTCCGGCGGGTGGGCAGCGTCTGGAGGTCTCCGACCTCACGGTGCTCGGAGGCACCGGGTCGGCCGGCACCGGCAGCGCCTCGGGCTCGGCGGGGCCCAGCGTCCCGGGTCAGTAGAGCGCCGGCGGCCCTAGCATGGGTCTGGGCTGCGTGCGGGTCTGTGGTTGAAAGTCGAGGCCAGTCGCAGGCAAAACGACCCACGTAAGGCGACTTGTGGTCGCTGAGCATGGTGCGGCTTAGAGGTAAGACCTGCCCGGCGAGGCACCGGCTGTCGGTGCCCGGCGGAGAAGGAGCGAACCGTGCCCACAACAGGCCGGATGGGTCAGGATCGCCATTGGCGCCTGACCGCCCGGTCCGGGGCCGGGATCTCCTCCGCAGGCGAGTGTGGGGCCAAAGACCAGGTCAGCCGCACGTGCTCATCAACTTCCCGTATTGCCCTTCCGGGCAGTCGTGCGCGCAAAGGAGGAACCCGATGGATATTGCCGTCCACGGCCGCCATGTCGAGTTGCCTAGCGAGGTACGGGAGCACGCGGTGGCCAAAGTCGGGAACCTCAGCAAGTACTTGCAAGGGATGGAGCGAGCCGAGGTCCTGTTCTCCGACGGCAAGAAGGGCCATCTCTCCGACCCGGTGACCTGCGAGCTCATGCTCGTCGGTCACGGTCACGTCGTGCGTGCGGTGGGTGTCGGCGCGACGCCCGACGCGGCTCTCGAGGTCGCGATCGACAAGGCCGCCCATCGCCTCACCAGGCTCAAGACCCGGCTGGTCGCACGCTCGCGGCCACGGCACAAGACGTCGAAGGTGGCGGTGAACGGACAACTGCCGAACGAGGAGGACGAGGGGGAGCTCGAGATCGAGGGGATCGAGGAGCTCTGACCCGTTCTCTGACACCCGGGCGGGCACGAGGCCTGCCCGATCTCGCAATTGTCGGTGCAAGCGCCACAGGGAAGACTTCCCTCGCGGGAGCGATAGCCGACTCGGTTCCACAGGCGAGCCTCGTCTCCATCGACGCGCTCGCCGTCTATCGCGGCATGGACATCGGCACCGCGAAGCCGACGCGTCCCGGCGATGCTGCCAGTCGTCACTGCTGGCAGCTCGTCGATCTCGTGGACGCGAGCGAGGAGTTCTCGGTTGCGGAGTTCCAGGCAGCCGCACGCGACGCGATCGGCCGCATCCACGAAGCCGGCGCCGCAGCTGTCCTCGTGGGCGGGACGGGCCTCTATCACCGGGCCGTCCTCGACGACCTCGAGCTGCCTGGCAGGTACCCGCATGTCGCCGCCCGGTTGCGGACCGAGGCGGACGGCCCCGGAGGTCCCGCCTCCTTGCACGCTCGGCTACGCGAGCTCGACCCGGTCGCGGCCGGTCGGATGGAGCCGCTGAATGCACGCCGCGTGATCCGCGCGCTCGAAGTGACCGAGGGGAGCGGGCGGCGTTTCTCGGAGTTCGGGCCTGGCCTCGAGGATTACCCGAGCATCGATACCGTCGTGGTCGGTCTCGCACTCGATCGCGCTCAGCTCGACGAGCGCCTCGCACGCAGGCTCTCGAGCCAGCTCGACGAGGGGTTCGTCGACGAGGTTCGCACGCTGCTGGCCGCGCCGGGCGGTCTTTCCCGCACGGCCGCCCAGGCGATCGGCTATAGGGAGATCGCCCAGTATCTGCAGGGGGAGCGCTCCCTCGAGGACGCGCGGTCCGAAGCGATGCGGCGCCTCAAGAGCTTCGCCCGGCGCCAGGAAGCCTGGTTCCGGCGCGATCCCAGAGTGCACTGGCTCCGGGCTGACGACGAGCGGCTGACCGAGCTCGTGATCGAGCGGTGGGAGACTGGGCCGAAGTGACGACAGTCCGTCTCCTCAAGTACCACGGCCTCGGAAACGATTTCCTCATCGCGCTCGATAGCGCGGCGTTGCTCGACGCCGATGCGGTGCGGCGGCTCTGCGATCGGCACCGCGGCGTCGGCGCGGACGGCTTGATGATCGCCCGGCGTGCCATCAAGGGCGGCGACATCGCGATGGAGCTGAGAAACGCCGACGGGTCCCCAGCAGAGACCAGCGGCAACGGGCTTCGGTGCTTTGCACTCGCTCTCGTCGACTCAGGCACCGTCAATCCCGACGCGACAACAGTGTCGATCGAGACTGCCGGTGGCGTCGTGACCGCCGAGATCGAGAGCCGGACGTCGGAGCACTGCGCCCATATCCGCGTCTCGATGGGGCTTGCGACCGTCGGGCCTTCGGTCCGGCCGGCGCCGCGCCTCGGGGCTGGCTACGAGGCGCGCGACGTGGACGTCGGCAATCCTCACCTCGTGCTGCTCAGCTCGTCGGTCGGAGGCACGGCTGGCCTCGACATCGCCGAGATCGGCCGGGAGCTCGAGACGGCGCGACCGGGTGGCCAGAACGTCGAGGTGGTGGCACCTGACGGCGCCGGTGGTCTCGACCTCCTGGTCTGGGAGCGAGGCGTTGGCCTGACCGAGGCGTGCGGTAGCGGGAGCATCGCAGCGGCTGCGGCGGCGCGGGCATCCGGGCTCGTCGGAGAGCGAGTCCCGGTGCGCAATCCAGGTGGGGTGGTAGTGGTCGAGCTGACCGGCCCTCCTGAGTCGCCCCGCGTGAGCCTGTCGGGACCGGCCTGCCGGGTCGCCCGCATCGAAGTCGACCTCGACGTGACCGCTTCGATCGGGGCCGGCTCTTGACCCTTATCGACCGGCGGTTCCGCGAGAAGATCATTCTCGTCGGAGTTGTGTCGTGGCCCCGATCGGTCGACGAGGTCGAGGCGAGCCTCGACGAGTTGGCGCTGCTTGTCGACACGGCGGGGGCCGACGAGGTAGCCCGCGTCGTCCAGCGCCGGGACGCGCCTGACCCGGCGACCTATATCGGCCGGGGCAAGGCCGAGGAGTTGCGCCAGCTCTCCGAGCAGGTCGACGCCGATACCGTCGTCTTCGACGAGGAGCTCACGCCAGCCCAGCAGCGCAACCTCGAGCGCATACTCGGGCGAACCGCCATCGACCGGACGGCGGTGATCCTCGACATCTTCGCCCAGAATGCCCATACCCAAGAGGGCCGGGCACAAGTCGAGCTCGCCCTCAGCCGTTACCGGCTGCCCCGTCTTCGTGGCAAAGGGCTGACCTTGTCCCAACA
>JBKQLZ010000112.1:0-22159 GCA_052146895.1 Acidimicrobiales bacterium | reverse complement strand
GCCTAGCTTCATGAGCTCCGAGGGCTGGATCTGGATCGGGCCTGCTCCGATCCACCGGCTCGAGCCTCCCGCGTCATGCCCGACGCCGGGCACGAACACGGCCATAAGTAGCAAGAGCGTCCCGAACGGCAGCACGAAACGCAGGCGGCGAAGGAACTCGATCGGAAGCCTCGAGGCGACGAGTGCGCCGACGATCCCGATCCCGAGGAATACCGACTGCTTCGCGAAGACAGCGTAAACCGACGAGCCGTCCTGCACCGACATCACGGCCGATGCCGACAGGACGATGGGAAGACCGATGAGGCAGAGGCCGGCGAACGCGGCGAAAAGGACCCTGTGCTCCAACAGCGTGGCCTTCACCGTCGCGGCTGCAGGACGCGACAACCTCGATGGTCGTGGCGCCGCCACGGCAGCCAGTGCCGGGCGCGCAATCGCGAGCTCAGGTGATCGTGTGCTCATCGGGCTCCCCCTCGTTGCTCATCTCGATGTCTCCGGGATCTTCGGTCTTCGCACCACCGCTCGCGTCGCGAGGGCCAAGGCTTCTGACGACACGGGCGAAATCGTCGCCCCGCTCGGCGTAGCTTCGATACCAGTCGAACGAGGCACAACCGGGTGACAGGAGGACCGAGTCGCCTGCTCTGGCCATCGCTCTCGCAGTGTCGACGGCCTCGGCCATCGAGCCCGCACGGTGCACAGGCACTCCAGGGCGGGAGCCGAAAGCGCCCACGATGTCGGCCGCTGACTCTCCGATCGCAATGACTCCGCGCAACCGCCCGAGACCTGGGCCAGCACCGCTCGCCGCCTCTTGCTCGAGGCCGTCGACGATCGCGCCGAGGTCGAGACCCTTGTTGCGACCTCCGGCTATCAAGATGACCGGATCGAGCCCGGTGAGCGCTGCGAGAACGGCCGAGGGCGTTGTCGCCTTCGAGTCGTCGTAGTAACGGATTCCCTCGCTCTCGAGGATGAATTCGATCCTGTGCGGCATGGGTACGCCGCGGCGTAGCGCCTCAGCGCAGGGCCCCGCGTCAGCGCCTGCGCTCATCGCCACGGCTGCAGCTGCGCACGCGTTCGTCACGTCGTGGGGCAGGGAGCGGGGAAGTTCGGAGACCGCACAGATCGGCCCGTCCGGGCCGAGGATGACACCGCCGCGCTCGGCGAAGTCGGCCTGACCGCGACCGAACGTCACCGCTCTCCCAGGTGCGGTCGCCGACCACTTCATCACGACGGCGTCGTCGGCGTTCACCACTGCCACGTCAGACGGTCCCTGATTTGCCCAGACTCTGGCTTTTGCTGCTGCGTACTCGTCCAGGCTGGCATGCCAGTCGAGGTGGTCCTCGGCGAGGTTCAGCCAGCACGCGACCGAGGGGCGGAACGTCTTCGTCCATGCCAGCTGGAACGACGAGACCTCGACCACGAAGATCTCCGTCCCCGAGTCGCTCACCGCCTCGATGAAGGGACGGCCGATGTTGCCGACGGCCTCTGCCCGCATGCCGGCGGCGCGGAGGATCTCGGTCACGAGCGAGGTCACCGTCGTCTTGCCGTTCGTTCCCGTGATCGCGACAACAGGAACGGCAGAGAGCGAGAACGCCAGCTCGATCTCAGCGACGATCTTGTCCGGATGCGCGAGGTCGAAGATCGGGTGCGAGGGGGGCACTCCCGGCGACAGCACGATGAGCTCGGCACGGCCGGCGAGCTCCGCCAGTAGCGCTCGCGGCGGACGTGCGACGAGCTCGACCCCCAGATCTGCGGCCAGGCGCTCGGTATTGGGGCTCACCGCTCCATCGTCGACGGCGATCACCGTCAGCCCGCGGTCCCGGAGCGCCCGCGCGGCCGCCTGGCCGGTCACGGCAAAGCCGAGCACAAGTGCATCCCGCATCGGCCCACTCATCTGAGAGAGCCCACTGAGAGGAAGTCCGCGTAGAACAGGCCGAGGCCGAGCGCCGTGCAGAGACCGCTGAATATCCAAAAGCGAACGGTCACCGTGGTCTCCGGCCAGCCGATCAGCTCGAAATGATGGTGAAGGGGCGCCATGCGGAACACCCGAGTGTGGAAGAGGCGGAACGACACGACCTGGATGACGACAGAGAGCGTCACCACGACGTAGAGCCCACCGATGATGGGGATGAGGAGCGTCAGGTTCATGGACAGGCCGAGGCACGCGAGCCCCGTCCCGATCGCGAGCGCGCCGGTGTCGCCCATGATGATCCGCGCCGGCGCGGCGTTCCACCAGAGGAACCCGACGCAAGCGCCACACATCGACACGGCGACGAGAGCAAGGTCGAGCGCGTGCTGGACGTGGTAGATGCCGAAGTGGCGGAATTGCCAGTAACCGATGATCGAGAGGCAACTGAACGCGAACGCCGACGACCCAGCAGCGAGCCCGTCCAGACCGTCGGTGAGGTTGACCGCGTTCGAGCCGCCGACGATCACGAGCACGCACCACACGACGTACAGACCGACCGGCAGGACGAAATGAGGGACGTCGTATCGGGTGAACGAGACGTCCTGGCTGATGCCGGCCCAGTAGATGGCACCGAGTGCGAAACCGATCGCCACCGCCAACTGCGACACGATCTTTGCCCGCTTGTTGAGACCGAGACTTCGCTTGCGGCTGACCTTGATCCAGTCATCGGCCGCGCCGATGAGGCCGGTGGCCAGGACGGCCAGCACCACGAGCCAGCCAGAGCGCGTGAAAGGCGCGTTCGTCCCGACGTGGCCGAGCACGTACCCGAGAAGCATTCCGCCCAACAACGCGATCCCGCCCATCGTCGGCGTGCCTTGCTTGGCAGCGTGCTGAGCCGGACCGTCCTCCCGGATGTGCTGGCCTATGCGCCACTTGATCAAGAAACGCAAGAGGATCGGCGTGCCAAAACCCGCCATCAGGATCGCCACACCACCTGCGGTGAAGATGGAGATCATGCCGCGCCGGCCAGCCGCTCGGCTTCCTCCGCGACGACCAGGCGATCGTCGAAGGGAAGGAACTCATCTCCGAGCTGCTGAGTCGTCTCGTGACCCTTGCCGGCGACTAGCAAGACGTCGCCGGGCTGCCCGAGCGAGAGTGCCAACGCGATCGCCCGGCGGCGGTCGGGCTCGACGTGCAGCTCGGCGTCACCGTCGCAGCCCTTGCGCACGGCCTCGATGATGGCCGCCGGGTCCTCATGGCGCGGGTTGTCCGACGTGAGCACGACGACGTGAGCGAGCTGGGAGGCTTGGTGGCCCATCTGTGGGCGTTTCTTGCGGTCCCGGTCGCCGCCAGCGCCGAAGACCACGATCAGCCGGCCGCCTTCGCTTGCGAGGTCTCTCAGCGTACGGCAGGCACTCTCGAGCCCGGCAGGCGTGTGGGCGTAGTCAACGAGGACCGTCATCTCGAGCGGCGTGGCGACCGGCTCCAGGCGTCCCGGCACTGGAGAGGCAGCGTTGAGCCCTGCTGCGATCACGTCGTCTTCGATCCCAAGCGCCCGTGCCGCTGCCGCGGCAGCGAGAGCGTTCTCGACGTTGAAGCGCCCGATCAGGGGCAGGTTCACTTCATGCTGCCCAAGATTGAAGCGGCTCCCCCTCGGGCCCATCTCAAGGTCGAAGGCGTGCCCAAGGGAGAACGTCGAGATGTTGATGCGTGCCTCTTCGGCGAGGCGCCTCCCGTAACGGTCACCGACGTTCACTACACCTTCTCGGGCATGCTCAGGGGTGAAGAGGAGCGCTTTCGCTCCGAAGTACGCGGTCATCGTCTTGTGGAAGTCGAGATGATCACGCGACAGGTTCGTGAAGACGACCACGTCGTGCCGATACCCGTCGACCCGGTGCTGGACCAGGGCATGGGAGGTCACCTCGAGAGCCACCGCTCCTGGGCGACGGTCCTGGTTCGCCAAGACGCGCGCCAGCTCGAACTGCTGTTGTAGATCCGGCGACTCAGGTGTCGTGCGGGCACCCGAGAGAGTCCCGACGACGAGCGTCGAGTATCCGGCAGCGTCGAGGATCGAGCGGAGGAGATAGGTCGTGGTCGTCTTGCCGTTCGTGCCGGTGACGCCGATCGTCCTGAGCTTGGATGCCGGGTCGCGCCAGCTCAGGCACGCTGCATGGGCCATCGCCTCGCGGGACCTCCCGGCTCCGACGACTATCTGCGTCGCTCCCCCGGCCGCCTCGCCGAGCTCCCGCTCGCAGATGAACGCGACCGCTCCGGCAACCCGCGCGGCGGCTGCGTACTCGTGCCCGTCGTGGATCTCGCCCGGGAGGCAGCAAAAGAGATCGCCCAGCTCGGGCGACCTCATGGACCGCCGGCGGACCTCGCGATGGTCGTAGCAGACCCTGGCCACTCTCGTCTCCATTGAGCCCACGACTTGGACGTTCTCGATGTGCTCGGCGAGCCTGCGGACGACCGTGGCCACCTCGACCCCGTTCTGGCGGAGGATCGCATGTCGCACCTGCGGACCAGCTTGCGGCTGACCAGCGGAGGCCTTCACGGCTTCGTCGAGTTGCTCGTCGTCGAGGACAGACCGCTGGCACCGCTCGGTGAGATGTCGAAATGGCGCAGTGCGTACTTCATGATGGTGGCGAATACGGGGGCGGAAGCCGAGCCACCGTACATCGCGCTCGGGTGGTTGAGGACAACGATCGCCGTCAGCTGGGGATTCTGCGCAGGAACGAATCCCACGAACGTGGCCATCCACGCTCCCGGCTGATAGCCGGGTCCCGTCGTGCTCGGGATTTGAGCTGTCCCTGTCTTGCCTGCGACCGTGTATCCGGGGATCTCAGCCTCGATGCCGGTGCCCTCGGATGTGACGTCCTCGAGCATCGGGAGGAGCTCGTCCACGGTCGACTGGTCAAGAACGCGGTGTGTTGCCGCACCCGGCGACACGTGCTCGACGCCGTTCGGGCCGACCGTTGCCGCGACCAGCCTCGGTGGTACGTACTCTCCACCGTTGGCGACCGCGTTGTACGCGTCGACGATCTGCATGGCCGTCACTGCCTCGCCCGTCCCGATCGGGACGGTTCCCATGTCAGCGGCGGACCAGGTCGCGGGAGTCGGCACCAAGCCAGCGGACTCGCCCGGCCAGTCGAGGGCCGTCCTCTGTCCGAAGCCGAGGTCCTTCAACATGTACTGGAGCCTCTGCTCGCCGAGCAGGTGGGCGATCTCTATCGTGCCGATGTTGGAGGACTGAGCGAGGATCTGGCTCACCGGAAGCTGCTCGGTGGGGTGGTACTCGGCATCCTCGAATTGCCAGCCTCCGACCCAGGTGGAGTCCGGCACCGTGAATTCCTCGTTCGGCGTGATCAAACCGTCCTGTAGCGCTCCCGAGATGGTGGCGAGCTTCATGACCGAGCCCGGCTGGTAGACCGCGTTGGTCGCGAGATTCTGCTCAGCGGGCTCGACGGTGTTCCCGACACGGACGAGATTGACCATCGACAGCACGCCACCGGTCTTCGTGTCGAGCACGACGCAAACTCCGCTTTGCGCCTTCTGTGCGAGCACCTGGGCCGACAGTGCTTGCGTCACCTCGTACTGGAGCGCCTGGTCGAGCGTCAGCACCAAACCGGTTCCCTGCGTCGCCGGCTTGACGCCTTGGGCCGCACCCGGGAGCTGGTCGCCGGAAGGCCCGATGACGACCTCCTCTGAGCCGGCCGCGCCCGAGAGAGCACTTTGGTAGAGGTACTCGAGCCCGGACAGACCCTTCCCGCCGTAGCCGACCTCGCCGAGCAGAGGGCCGAACAGGTTCCCGGTCGGATCCTCCCGCATCTCGTCTGGCACGAACGAGACGAACGGCAAGGCGAGGGCGGCGACCTTGTTCTCGACTGCAGTGTTCACGTCGTCCGCAAGCGCCACGTACCCGTTGTGCTCCGACAGCAAGGAGATGACCTTGGACCGTGGAATGTCGAGAGCCCGCGACAGGCCGGGCGCGGCGCTTGCGGCGGTCGCCGCCGAGTGGATCAAGAAGTCGTCGGAGACGATGTCGACCCGCGGCACGGAGGCGGCCAACAGGTTGCCGTTGCGGTCGTAGAGCGTGCCGCGTAGTGCCGGGAGCGTCACTCGCTGATATTGCTCCGACTGCCCATAGGACGCGTACTTGGAGGCATTGAGCCCCTGCACGTCCAGCACCCGGCCGACCAGCAGCAAAAGCATCGCAGCGGACAGGACCAGCATCACCGTGATCCGCCTGTGGTGTGCGTGTGATCCGCGTTCAGCAGTCGTGCGCGACTGGGGACGAGGACGTGCGCCCGCGCCGGTCGGGCGAGCTCGGCGAGGCGGGCGGCGCGGGTCTGCGTTGCCGCCGGCACGACTCGGGCGGGTTGAGCTCGCCTGCCGCCCCGGCCGTGCCCTGGCTGCCTCGGCGACAGGCGCTGTGCGGGAGGGGCGCGCGGTGCGGGAAGTCAACGCGCTGCGGTCGCCGCGAGCTGTGCGGGTCGCGCGGGGTGCCCGCGCTGCCCGCGCTGCCCCGGTTGCCTCAGTTGCGCGCGTCTTTCGGGTTGCGCCCGTGGTGCGAGTCGACGCCCTTGCCCGCGTTGCGTGAACGTTCGGCTCAGCCCGATCGGAGCGCGCGGAGCCGGGCACCCGAGATCGCCGGGTCATGCCCGGTCGCGGAGGTCGTTCCGTCGTCAATGCGTGCTGTGATCGCGAGCGGCGGGTGTTGCGGTCGCGTTCGAGTGAGCTTCGTGCGCCTGCTCGACGCTCATCCCGGGATTGACCGGCTGCAGATAGGTGACTCCTGTCGGGGCCACCATCTTGAAACGCTCCTCCGCAAGGTTGAGCACCCGGCTCGGCGTCTCCAGTTGGGCCCTTTGAACGAGAAGGTTCTGTTCCGTCGCCGTCGCACTCGCCAGCTGCGACTGCACCGCGTCGTCGTGAAGCTGGGTGGCAGCAAGCATGGCGTGACCGGCCGCCGCCACGGTCAGCGCTCCTGCAAGGATCCCTCCCGACAACAGGCACAGTGCCCGCGCCTGCCGTCGTCTCGCCCGGTCGAGGACGTGGCGCCTGTCGATGACCCCGAGCGCGGGGCGCGCGCTCTTCGCCGGTTGCGCGGCCCCCTGGCGGGAACGTCCCGCCGCTGGCGCCGTCTGACGCGCAGTAGCTCCTCTCGCGGCCATCAGGCCTCCTCTCCCATCTGGTTCAGCCGCCACGGCACGTCCAAGCGCTCTGCGATGCGCAAGCGCGCGCTTGATGCTCTTGGGTTGCTGTCGAGCTCGGCCTGAGCCGGCATGCGGGCGCCTCGCGTCAGGACGGCCACCGCGGGCGCCGCACCGCACACGCACGGCAGTCCCGGTGGGCACGTGCACCACCCGGCAGCGGCATCCGCGAACGTCCGCTTGACGATCCTGTCCTCGCCGGAGTGGTACGCGATGACGACCGCACGGCCACCAGGCGACAGGGCGGACAGGGCCGCCTCGAGGGCAATAGGAAGCAACTCGAGCTCGCCGTTGACGGCGACGCGTATGGCCTGGAAGACTCGCTTCGCAGGGTGCCCGCCACGCTGGCGAGCGGCGGCCGGTATCGCGTTGCGCACCGTCTCAGCGAGCTCCTCGGTGGTCGCGAGCGGGCGGGCCGACACGATCGCACGGGCGATCCGACGAGCAAAGCGCGGTTCACCGTTCTCGACGAACAGCGCCGCCAGCTCCGATTCGGGCCACTCGTTCACGATCCGGGCAGCCGTCAGCGGCTCGTCAGGGTCCATTCGCATGTCGAGCGGTGCTTCGAAACGATATGAGAAACCTCGCTCCGGCTCGTCGAGCTGCCGACTGCTTACTCCGAGGTCGAACAGGAACCCCGTTACAGGCTCGCCTGCTGCTTCGGTCGCGAGCACCTCGGGAAGACGGTCGAAGCGGGCTCGCAGGAGGCGGGCCCGCGCGCCGAAGGGCGCGAGCCGCGCCGTCGCGGCCTCGATCGCTTCGGGATCGCGGTCGATCCCGATGAGACGGTGCCGGCTCGACGCTTCGAGGAGGGCGGCAGCGTGTCCACCGCCACCCACAGTCGCGTCCACGATGACGCCCTGCGGTGTGGACGCCAATGCATCGACGACCTCGGCCACCATGACCGGCATGTGGCTGAACTCCCGGGTCATCCGCAGCCTCCCGGCCCCCGGCACGTCGTCGAGACGCGCCGGCTCGGAGCGGGGACGGAGATTGGCGGAGAGGTTGAGTAGACCATCCGGCGCAGCGACCGAGAGGCTGCGGATGGCCCGGGAGTTGGAGTGAGCGGAGATCTGTATGTCATGGTTCACGACCCGGTTTCCCTTCGGGCGTCCCACCGGTGCCGGGACCAGAGCTCGACCCGGTCGTGAACGCCGACGAACAGCACGTCGTTCTGGAGGTCGGCGTGATTGCGGAGATCGACCGGAATCGCCATACGGCCCTGCGCATCGAGCTCCACGCGACTCACATGAGAGAACCACTCGCGTACGTCGTGCCTGGCGACCTGCCCATCGGCTTCACGGCCGTGCTGTCGATTGGCCTCTTCGCCGAACTCCGCGTCGGTCCAAAGAGCGATGCACCCGTCCTCGTGGGGAGCCAGGTACCCGGAGCTCTCGAAGTAGCCGCGAAGGCGTGCCGGCAGTATCACCCGGCCCTTCGCGTCGAGGGAGCGGTCGTAACGACCGACAAACAGCTCCATTGGTGAAATTCGCGACCCTTCTGTCCCTCAGGATTGGGCCAGTCCTCCCCTGGTCCCCACTTCCCTCCACTCTAGGGACCAGATACTCCACCGTCAACCACCTCGGCTATATTTCTTGCCTCTGAGCGGCTACTTCGCGAAGCGGCCCCCGGCCGAGCTTTTCGCCAACGTCGGAGGACTTGGATCGCGCGAGGCTCTGGCCAGGGATGATGTCGGACATTGACGAGGTGGGGGGAAGTGGGGGGCTGTAGCGCCGCCTGGTCAAGGCAGGGCGGCGATGACAGCCTCGACCAGGGATTGTGCAGGAACCTCTACGGCACCCGCATACCCGCGCAGCCATCTGAGCGCTTCGGAGCGATCCTCGTCCGAGAGAGCGAGACATGCGACGAGCTCCTCGGAGGTGTCGCGCAACGGAGCCATCGAATGGAGCCACGACCCTGAGCGGTCCCGACGCTGAGAGATGCCGACTACCTTGCGCGCGTCAAGCGTCACCTCACCCGCGCCGAGGCCGCCGAAGCAGAGCGTTCGCGACCACCGTGTCGCCGGCTCGCCGCCCGGAGCCGTCACGCTCACGACTCCCGCGCCTCCGTCACCTCGATCGACCCCGGCTTGACGGAGGGTTGCGCCGAGCGCTGTTGCCCAGGACCGCCCGAACCAGAGGAACGACTGCCCAACGTCGCGCACCGACAAAGGGTCGTCAGGTGGCAGGAACACGTCGATCCATACCTGAGCCTGCGGCCCAATCAGGACCGCGCCGCCCCCACTTCGCCTTCGAACGACAGAGATCCCCAGTTGCCGGCACCGCGGCAAGTCGACATCAGTCTCAGCTTGGGTCGATCCCAGTACGACGGCTTGCTCGACGACGTCGCACACGATGCAGAGGCGCCGGTCTCCTGACGATCGCTCTCCGGCTGCTTTCTCCGCGAAGCCGACGAGCTCCGAAGCGTCCCCTCGTGCGACAGAGACGTCCCAGCTTGCGCTCAGACCGCAACCGCCTGGCCGAGGACCGGCTCGACGTACGGAGCCCACTCGTCTCGGACCTCACCGCTCGCCGCCAGCAGCCACAGCCGGGAGCGCGGCGCCTTCGGTTGGCGCGACAGGTGGAACCCGGACTCTTCCAGCAATCTGTCTTCTTTGCGAGTGTTGCACCGGCGGCAGCAAGCGACCACGTTCTCCCAAGAGTGCGTGCCACCGCGGCTCCGCGGGACGATGTGGTCGATGTTCTCGGCCTGAGCACCGCAGTATTGGCATCGGTGAGCATCACGCACGAACACTGAACGCCGAGTGACGGCCACCCGCGTCTGATGAGGGACCTTCACGTAGTGAATGAGCCGAACCACCGACGGCTCAGGGAAGCTCGCGGTGGCGGAATGGAATTCGTGGCCGCTCCCATGCAGGAGCACGGCCCTTTCGGCAAGCACGAGCACGAGCGCCCGGCGGGCAGTCACGACAGACAGCGGCTCGTAAGAGGCGTTGAGTACGAGCGCGCGTCCGGTCACGTCAGATCCTTCGACGCGTCCCGCGCGCTCTCAGCCTTTGCTGGTACGGCATGTGAGGACGTTATCGCATGTGATGGTGTGAAAGGCGCGTTTCTTTGCACCATTCGAGGAACGCGATCACGTCTGGCGGGTCAGGTCTTGCACTGCGATCGCCGTAAGCCGTCTCCATGCGGAAAGCGAGCCACTCGTGCGAAGGCGCCGGCACCGGAGGCATTCGCGCCCACCAACGGGTGGGCGCCATCACGCGCAACTGCCCAAGCGCCGGTCTCCAGAGGTCGGGCCGGCTCATGACGGCCTTCGACGCCGACCACCACCACTTCTGCCTCACCGTCCGCCCCCGAGGACATCGAATCCAAGTGCCCGCCATCCGACGGCTGCCGCTCCGATGATCGGCGCGTCGGGCCCGAGCCCGACAGGGTCGATACGCGTCCCAGCGGAGAATGTGAGGCGCGCACGCGCATCGATCTCCCGTTGGGCTGCCAGGAAGAAACTCGTCCCGAATCCCAACGCCACGGAACCACCTACGAGCACCCGGCGGAGGTCGAGCAAGTTCGCAACCGAGGCGATCGCGCGGCCGACGAGCCGACCTGTTCGCTCGCGGATCTCCGGCGACGCGTCGGTCGCCGGGCGTCCGGTGATCTCCTCGATCGCCCTGCCCGATGCCTCGGCCTCGAGACACCCCCGAGCACCGCAGCCGCAAAGCCGGCCGTCCGGCTCGACGATCACGTGCCCTATGTGCCCGGCGTTGCCTTGGGCGCCGTCGAGCAGCCGGCCGTCGAGCACCACGCCGCCGCCGACCCCGGTTGAGACCACCATCGCGAGGAAGTTGGGCTCGCCTCTAGCGTTGCCGCACCACCCTTCTGCGAGTGCAAGGGCCTTCGCGTCATTGTCGAGCGCGACAGGAATGCCGAGCTTGCCGATCCGGCCGAGGCCGCGGATCCGGTCCGCGAGGGGGAAGCCTCGCCATGCGGGGATGTTCACCGGCGACACGAGCTCGTCGGCCATTGGCCCGCCACATCCGACTCCCACCGCTACCACTGGCCCTCGTGCATCCGCCGCCAGCATCGCGATCTCGATGAGGTCTCCAACCACCTTGAACAACGCGTCCGGGTTGGACGCCTTCGGGGTGCGAGTGCGGTCCTGCCACAGGATCACGCCGGAGTGATCGACAAGGGCGGCGGCCATCTTGGTGCCACCGATGTCGATCGCAAGACAGAGGTGAGGGTCCGGCTCCTCAGTCACGGTGGCCGAATCGAGAGCGCATCCGCCTGCGCATCTCCGACCACTCTTCCGCTATCCCGGCATTGCGAGAGGTACGAGAGCGCCGCAGAGGCGCCCCCGGGTGCCGGTCCGACTCGCCAGCATCTGAATCCTGGTCCTGAGCGCGCTCAGGGCGCCCTGTATCAGCACTCACCGACTGAGCGAACACCAGCGCTGATGCCACCATCACGAGCACGCTGCAGATGCCGAGCGCGGCTGAGGAGCGGAACGTGCCGAGCAGGAACACGGTGCCGAGAATGAAGAAGAAGACTGACCACTTGGCACCGCGCGACGACTGGAACCGGTGCGTTCGGCGGCTGACCCGGTCTACGAACTCTCGATCATGTTCCCGGAGCTTCTGCTCCATTTCCTGGAGGATTCGCTGCTCCTCCTCGGAAAGTGGCACGCTCATCGCCTTTCCGACCGGTCGGGCTGGCCGTCGCGACCCCGGCATCCGACTCCGGAGTCCAGTTCGATCCCGATTTACTACCCTGACGTTACCTGTTCGGGGACCCCTTCGCGGCCGCGCGCGCCACTGAGTTGCCTATCCCCACTGGCTGTCCCCGAGCTGCTTCACCCGCAGGCCCGCACCGCGATCGAGGACCGTGGCAGGGCCGACCGCCCGCGCTCCATATCGGGCGCGGATGGCGTCGATCGCGGCCTCCACCTCGGCCCTCGCCGGCTCGGACGGACGCTTGCTCGAGGAAGCGCTCTCAGGGTCGGCGCGCGGCTCTCGCCCCATCTCGTTCAGGTCCATCAGCGACAGCTGACGGCCGCCTGCACTGGCAAGTGGCTCGAGAGCAGAGACGCTGACGCCGAGCAGCCTCACGCCGGCGCCCACGTCCACCGCCTCGAGAAGGGCAGTCGCGATACGGGCGATCTCCACCGAGCTGAGCAAGGGGCCGCCAAGGGACTGAGCGCGGGTGATCGTAGAGAAGTCGGCGAACCGCAGCTTCAAGTTGACCGTCCGCCCGGTGAGGCCGGCGGTGCGCAAACGCGCGCCGACAGAGTCTGCGAGCCGGACGACCTCGGGCTGTAAGAGCCTGTGATCATGGCGATCCGTCGGGAAGGTCTCCTCGTGACCGACCGACTTGAGCTCCACCCCAGTTTGCACAGGGCGCTCGTCCCTCGCCCAGCTGAGCGAGTGCAGGTGACTCCCGGCCGCTTTACCGACCAGCCGCTCGAGTGCATCGAGATCGAGCGCTGCGAGGTCGCCGATCGTCTTCACGCCGTAGCGCGCCAAGCGCTCGGCGGTCTTCGGTCCGACGCCCCACAGGTCTCTCACGGGGCGAGGATGAAGAAAGGCCAACTCCTCGGCAGGAAGAACCATCACCACACCGGGACCCGCGAGGACACCGCTCTTCGATGCCCGGGGCTTGGCTTCCCGAGAGGCGAGCTTGGCAATCAGCTTCGAGCGCCCGATCCCGACGGAGCAGTCAAGGTGGAGCACCTCACGCACGCGGGCGCGAATCGCGTGCCCGATCTCCTCGCTCGTGCCGAAGAGGCTGTGGCTTCCCGAGACGTCGAGGAATGCCTCGTCGAGGGAGATCGGCTCGATGACGGGCGTGAACTCGCGGAAGACCTCGTGAAGCTCGGCGCTCACCTCCCCGTAGCGGCCGTGACGACCGGCGATCACCACGGCCGCAGGGCACCGCCGCCTCGCTTCGCCCATGGGCATCGCCGAGTGCACTCCGGTCGCGCGCGCCTCGTAAGAACAAGCGGCCACGACTCCTCTCGGGCCGGCGCCGCCCACGATCACCGGCTTGCCGACGAGGGAGGCGTCGTCGAGAGCTTCCACGGCGGCGAAGAAGCAGTCCATGTCGACGTGCAAGACGTCGAGAGCCGGGCTCGGGTCGACCGTCACGCCAGGGCTAGGCGCCGGAAGGCCTCTGCGAACGGCACGCCCGCCTGGCGCCCTGCTTCTTCTGCCCCGTCCCGAAGAGCGGACGCGAACCAGTCGTTCGCATCCTCGAGCTGGCTCTCGTGGCAACCCACAGCCCGTACCTTGAGATCGATGGTCGTCGTGACGTCCACCCATGCGTTCGGTTCGAGCGAACCGGACATGAGCACCGCAGTGACCTGATGAGGCGGACCTGCCTCAGGGAAGTACAAAGGGGAGGCCGCTGCCGGAGCGACCGAGTCGAGAACAGCCCACCCGACGACGCGGTGGTCGCGGTGGTTGTAGTGATGACCACCGAAGAAGACGGCGGAGGGGTCTGGGCACACCACAACGTCGGGCGTGACCCGGCGAATGATGGCGACGAGCTCCTCACGGGTGGCCAGATCGTTCTCCAACTCCCCGTCAGGGCGATCCAGATGTTGCAGCGATCTCACCCCGAGCAAGTCGGTCGCCCGGCGTGCCTCGTCGAAGCGCCGCCTGGCTACCTCCTTCGGGTCGTCGTCCGGGTTCAGCGATCCCTTGTCTCCCCTGGCGCAGAGCACTACGTGCACCTCGCTGCCAGCGGCTGACCACTTCGCGAGCGTCCCGCCGCAGGAGATGTCGGGATCGTCGGGGTGCGCGTAGACCGCCAGCACGCGTAGAGGGACATCTCTGATCACGGTCTCATCGGGCATCGTCCGTCTCCCTGGCCGCTACTCGCTTTGGCCGGGTAGCGTGGGTGACGGTGACTTCGGAGCAGTCTGCTTCTCCAGGCTGTCGATACCGCCGAGACCGCCCGTCGCGCCCCGTTCGGTCGCTTGCTCGGCGTTGCCGAGCAAGCCCAGCTCCCGCGCGAAGTCTCCGACGTCCTCGAATCCCTTGTACACGCTCGCGAATCGGACGGACGCAACGTCATCGAGTGAGCGCAGACGATCGAGGACGGCGAGCCCGACCTGTTCGCTCGTGATCCTTGGCCCAAGCTCGCGCATCGACTCCTCCACCTCGAGGGCGAGTGCCTCGATCTGCTCGTCGTCGACGGGGCGGTTCTTGCATGCCGCGCGCACTCCCGCCGCGACCTTCGCCCGCTCGAACGGGACGACTTGGCCGGATCGCTTCAGAACGGAGATGACCGCTTCGGTGGCTCGCTCGTACGTCGTGAAGCGCTGGCCGCAAGCAACGCACTCGCGACGCCGACGAATCGCCTCGCCCTGTTCGACCTCCCTCGAATCGACGACGCGGTCCTCGAGCGCTGCGCACCAAGGGCACCTCACACCCCGACCGTACATCGGCTGGGGAGATAACTCTGCTCAACGCGGGACCATCGACCGAATGACCCCGCGGGTGATCAGCGTGGGAGGACCAGGCGGTCGCCCGGAAGGAGGATCTTGCCACCGAGCTGCGCCTCGAGCTCGCTTACGAGCGGCCGCGGATCGGCGCCCGGCTCTACCCGATTTGCTATCGACCACAGCGTGTCCCCCGGCTTGGCCACGTAGAGCAAGCCTCCGTGGACCGGGACCGAACCGGGGATGCGAACGACCGAGACGGAGTGGGCGGAGGACGCCATCGCACCCACACCGAACCAGGTTCCAACGAGCACTGCGAGGGTGGCGGCGCCGGGGAGGAGACGCCGCAACCCTCGCGGCCCGATGAGCGCCGCACGGGTCCGGGGCCGTAGGGCGGTCGCCTGGACGGCGCGGGCACGTCGTGCAGGCGAGCTTCGAACTGACGACCTTTGACCGGAGCGCGTCCAGACAGTGGCTCCCGACGTCCCAGGGTCACCCATAAGGCCCGTCGGGGCGAGCGTGGCAACCGACGAGGGCGCAGCGGACGAGCTCGACCGCTGGGCGGAGGTCCGGTAGAGCTCGCCCTCCAGCGCGAGCCGGCGACGGTCTCGCAGGCTGGCGAGCTCTGCGTCCAGCCACGCGTCGGCGTAGGCACGCCCGCGGGGATTGTCCGGCGCGCGATCCCGCACACCCTCGTCGTCACGTTCCAGCCAGATCCGCTGGGAGCGAGACGGGAAAGCAACGAGCTCCTCGGCAAGCACGTTCCACCGGGTCGACGGTGTGATGCCGCGCTCCGCACCCTGCCCGCCGGCACTCGTCAGCGAACGGACTGCTACTGGCTCGAGACCGGCATCGTCGTCAAACCACTGCTCGGCTGTTGCGCCCACCACTTCCTCCTCCGGCTCGGTGATCGTCGTCTTGTACTTCCGATATCTCCGACACGTACAGATGTTCGGTGACACAATCCAAGCACGAACGTCCGTTCGGTGTCAACAGATATACGAACGGGCGTTCCACGAACGAATGTTTGTATTCGGGCGCGTGAGGCAGTACGCTGTCCGAGTCCGACCACGAGAGGAGATCGGCATGGCCGAGACGACACTCGCCGGGAAACGGCGGCTGATCCTGGAGTTCATCGCAGAACAGATCCGCCAACGCGGCTATCCCCCATCGGTTCGCGAGATCGGGGAGGCTGTCGGCCTCACGTCTTCCTCGACCGTTCATGCGCACCTGCAAGTCCTCCAGCGCGACGGCTACCTCAAGCGCGACCCCACCAAACCGCGCGCCATCGTGGTCAATTTCGAGCCGAGCTCCGGGGCTGCGCTGCGCATCCGCCCGGCTGCCCACGTGCCCCTGCTCGGAGACGTCGCAGCAGGTACCGGCGTGCTCGCCGAAGAGAACGTCGAGGACTTCCTGCCGATTCCCGAGGACTTCACCGGATCGGGAGACCTGTTCATGCTGCGGGTACGGGGTGAGTCGATGATCGACGCAGGCATCCTCGACCGCGACTACGTCGTGGTCCGGCGCCAGCCAGAGGCCGAGCCGGGCGAGATCGTCGTCGCCGGGATCCCTGGCGAGGAAGCGACCGTGAAGACCTTCAAGCGGCGCCGCAACAAGATCGTCCTCGTCCCGTCGAACCCCACCATGTCCGAGATGGAATTCAACCCCGAGGACGTCACGATCTACGGCAAGGTCGTCACGGTGCTGCGGCGCCTCTGAAGCCATACGAGCACCCTAAGGCGAGGGTGTGACACTTGGTCTGAGCAGGAGTTACTCGCCCCAGGTTCAACCTGGTCGGCCTGTCGTCATGCCCGGACGCGCTCGTTCCGGGGATCGAAGAGAGGCTCGGCAGCGACCGCGCCACCCGTCCAGGCTCCGAAGAGGTTGACCTCCACGCGAAGGCCTGGCTCACACACCTCATCAGGCAGGTAGCCGTAAGCGATCGAGGCTCCCACCGTGTAGCCGAGCCCACCGCTCGTAACCCTGCCAACGGTCTTGCCGCCGACCCGAACCGGCTCCTCCCCCAGGGCAATCATCCGGGGATTGTCGAGCACTACGCACGCGAGGCGGCGCGCTGGTGGGCCGCATTCCGACAGGGCCGTGCGGCCGATGAAGTCGGCCTTGTCCATGGAGACCGCGAACCCGAGGCCTGCCTCGAAGGGCGAATCCGCCGACGTCACGTCGCTCCCCCACACGCGATATCCCTTCTCGAGGCGGAGGGAATCGATCGCGCGGTAGCCGGCGGGGACGAGACCGTGAGGCCGTCCGGCGGTCTCCAGCAGCTTGTACAGAGTGAGCGAGAACTCGATCGGGCAATAGAGCTCCCAGCCGAGCTCGCCGACGAAGGTGACGCGGACCGCGAGGCACGGCACCGGACCGACGTTCAGCTCGCGGGCGGTCATGTACTTGAAGGCCTCAGCCGAGAGGTCCGTGTCCGTGAGTGGTTGAAGCACCTCCCTCGCGAGCGGCCCCCACAGGCACAAGCATGCATATCTCGACGTCAGATCCTCGATCCGTACCGAGTCATCTGCCGGGAGGTGCGACTCGATCCAAGCAAGGTCGTGGCGAGCGAACGCCGTGCCCGTCACGATCCGGAAGCGATCCTCCGCCAGCCGAGTGACGGTGAGATCGCACTCGATGCCGCCCTTCTCGTTGAGGAGCTGGGTGTAGACGACCCGGCCCGGCGGACGATCGACGCGGTTTGCGCAGATCCGCTCGAGTGCTTGAGCAGAGCCCTCTCCTGAGACCTCGAGCTTGGCGAACGATGTCTGATCGAAAAGGGCGACCGCGTTGCGACAAGCGAGGTGCTCGGCTGCTATCGCCGGCGACCACTCGCGCGCCGCCCATCCGCCCGGTTGCAGATCGCCCGCGGCACGGCCGGCGTTCGACTCGAACCAGTTCACCCGCTCCCAACCCGCCTTCTCACCGAAGACCGCGCCGAGCGACTTGAGGTGATCGTAGGTGGGGGCAGTGCGAAGTGGCCGGCCCGCAAGACGCTCCTGACCGGGGTACTTCACGTCGTAGTAGGTCGCATAGACCTCCTCGGTGCGCGCGAGAGTGAACGAGCGGCTTCTGTACTGGTCTCCGAAGCGGCGTGAGTCCATGTGCCAGGCGTCGAGTCCCGGCTGGCCGTCGACGATCCACTCGGCCATGAGGCGACCCATGCCGCCCGACCCGGCGATGCCGTGAGCACAGAAGCCCGCCGCAACGAAGAAGCCCTCGACCGCCGAGCGCCCGAGGATGAACTCGCCGTCTGGCGTGAACGCCTCCGGACCGTTCACGAGCTTCACTATCTGCGCCTCCGCCAAGAGCGGGACCCGCCGCGTGGCGTTCTCGAACAGAGGGGCGAAGCGCTCCCAATCCTCCTCGAGCAGCTGGTTGTTGAAGTCACCCGGGATGCCTTCCATGCCGAACGGGGTCGGGTTCCGTTCGTAGCCACCCGCCACGAGGCCGCCGCTCTCGCCGCGGAAGTACACGAGCAACGACGGGTCGCGAAGGGTCGGCATGTCGGTCGGCAGTCCCGCCGGCTTGGTGATCGCGTACTGGTGTGCCATCGCGACAAGGGGAACGTGAACGCCGGCCAGCAACCCGATCTCGTGGGCGTAGATCCCGCCTGCGTTCACGACGACATCGGTGAGGAGGGTCTCGCAAGATTCGGCGTCCGCACCTGAGCTCGACGTAGTGATGTCGAGACCTGTGACCCGACCCCGCTCTACTCGTATGGCGTCCACGCGCGTGCCCGTCCGGATGTCAGCTCCCCGGTTGCGAGCCCCTTTCGCGAGAGCGAGTGTCACCTGGCTCGGATCGAGGTAGCCGTCGGTCGGCAGGAAGGCTGCGCCGAGCACGCCGTGGGTGTCGAGCGGGGGGAACAGGTCCTTCGCGGCCGATGCCGAGATCAGCTCGAGAGGCAATCCGAAGGTCTCAGCCCAAGCAGCCTGGCGCGTCAGCTCCTCCATGCGCTCGCCCGAGGAGGCGAGCCGGAGAGAGCCGACCTCCTTCCAACCGGTCTCGAGACCGACCTCCTCGCCGAGCGCGCGGTAGAGATCGACCGAGTTCATCATCATCCTCGTGAGCGGGAGCGAGCCCCGCAGCTGACCGACGAGTCCCGCAGAATGGAAGGTGGAACCACTCGTCAGCTGTGCACGCTCGACGACCACGACGTCGTCCCAACCCAGTCGCGTCAGCCAGTACGCGATCGAGCAGCCACCTATCCCGCCCCCGATGACGACTGCTCGCGCTCGATCACTCATCGTGGCTCCCCTGTTGCCTCAAAGGCCTTGAGCCTATTGTCCCTGGAGTGGAGAGCGATAGGAACGACGCCGCCCCGGTCAGCAGCGGGCCGGACGACGACCTCGAGCGCCTCCTCGGCCAGCTCGCATGCCTGGAAGGCCGCGCCTACACCTGCTCCGATCTTCCAGGGGGCCTCACGAACCGCAACCTCAAGGTGAGCTCGGGTGATGACTCGTTCGTGGTGCGACTTGCCTCGCCCAACGCCGGGCTGCTCTCGATCGACCGGGACAACGAGTTTCACAACTCAGTCGCGGCTGCTGAAGCCGGCGTCGGGGCTCCCGTCGTCGAGTACCGCCCAGACCTTGGCGTTCTCGTGGTCGGTTACGTGGAAGCGACAACGCTGACAGCGGCAGACCTGCGAAGTGGCGCCTATCTCGAACGGATCGCGGCCGCCTGCCGTCAGCTGCACGCCGGACCTCGCTTCCGCGACGACTTCGACATGTTCTCGCTGCAGCCGTTCTACCTGTCCATCGTGAACGAGCGGGGTTACCGCCTGCCGGACGATTACATCGACTACACGCCTCACGTGGAGCGGATCCGGGCAGCTCTCTCGGTGAGTCCCACTCCTACCCTGCCATGCAACAACGACTTGTTGGCGGAGAACTTCCTCGACGATGGCGAGCGGCTCTGGCTGATCGACTACGAGTACTCGGGCAACAACGACCCCTGCTTCGAGCTCGGCAACATCTGGAGCGAATCGGGTCTCGATGTCGACCAGCTGGCCGAGCTGGTCGGGCACTACTTCGGCGAGTCGCGTCCCGACATGGTGGCACGGGCACGGCTCCAAGGCCTGATGTCGAAGTACGGCTGGACGCTCTGGGCTTCGATCCAGGACGCCGCAGCGGAGATCGACTTCGACTTCTGGAGCTGGGGAATGGAGAAGTACGAGCGGGCGGCAAGCGAGTTCGCGAGCGCCGACTTCGAGACCTTGCTCGACCTGGCAGCGGGCCGGTAGGGGCTAATCGGTGGCCACCGGGAAAAGATCCGTGCTCGCGGCGCTAGAACGCGCTTAAATACCCGTTTAACGGGTTCGCTCGAGCCCGCCGATCAGCGCAGTACGGCAAGAGGGGGAGCGCATGTCACAGGATCTGTCTCGCCACGAAGAGGACGTAGCCGACCTCGCTACACATGGTTACCGGCAGAAGTTGAACCGGCGGCTCGGCAGCTTCTCGTCCTTCGCCGCCGGCTTCAGCTACATATCGATCCTCACCGGCATGTTCGAGCTCTTCGGGTTCGGGTACGGCTTTAGTGGCCCGACGATGTGGTTCGCGTGGCTTCTCGTCTTCGCCGGGCAGATGGCGGTGGCGCTCTGCTTCGCCGAGCTGGCCGCTCGCTACCCCATCGCCGGATCGGCCTACCAATGGGTGAAGAAGCTGGCTAGCCCTCCGACGGCGTGGATGACCGGCTGGATCATGCTCGTCGGATCGATCGTGACAGTGTCGGCCGTCGCTGTCGCGCTCCAGATCGTGCTGCCGACCGTGTGGTCAGGCTTCGAGGTCTTCTCGAACCCCACGGACAACGCGGTGTTCCTCGGCTGCTGCATCATCCTCGTCACGACGGTCATCAACGCCATCGGCGTGCGGCTGATGGCCATCATCAACAACATCGGCGTCTGTTGCGAGCTCACGGGGGCGACGCTTCTCATCATCCTCCTGCTGTTCCACGTCCACCGCTCACCCAGCGTCGTCACCTACACCGAGGGCCTCGGGGTCGGGCTGCCGGGGTTCCACACGCTCGGCTTCTTCGCCGCTTTCATCATGGGTGCGATCATGCCGGCCTACGTGATGTACGGATTCGACACAGCGAGCACCCTGGCGGAGGAGACGCGTGACCCGCGGCGCCGGGCGCCGCGGGCGATCATTCAGTCCCTCGGAGTCGCCGGAGTGGCGGGCGCGCTCTTGCTCTTGTTCGCACTCATGGCGACGAAGACGCTCAGCCCGGCCGTCCTTGGCCTTGGTGGGCTGCCGAGCATCGTCGTCGGGACGCTCGGGAACACCCTCGGGCGGATACTGCTCGCAGACGTCGCCATCGCGATCAGCGTCTGCACGCTCGCGATCCAGACAGCGACCATCCGGTTGACGTTCGCCATGGCGAGGGACAACAACCTTCCCTTCGGTGGTGCCCTCTCACGCGTCTCGGACCACAACAAGTCCCCGTTCGTGCCCGCCATCGTCTCCGGGGTGCTCGCCGCGGGCATCTTGTTCCTCTACATCGGAAAGACGCAGCTGTTCGTCTCGGTCACGAGCGTCGCGATCATCCTGATCTACATCCCTTACTTCATGTCGACGATCTCCATGCTCCGAAAGCGCGTGCGAGGCGATTGGCCACCTCCTGGGGAGAACGACCAGCTCTTCTCTATGAAGGGCTGGGGTTTGGCAGTCAACGTCTTCGCCGTCCTGTACGGAGTCCTCATGGCCTTCAACCTCATTCTGCCGAGGTCCCAGATCTACGGGAGCGGCACCTATGCGTGGGCGGCCGTCATAGTGGTCGGAGGGGTACTGGTGCTGGGCTACGCCTATTACTACGGCGTTCAACGCCACAAGACCGGCGTGCTCGAGGACCACCGTGCCGAGGAGGCGCCGGTTCCCATCCACGTGGGCGGGGGCCCGATCGCCCCCTGAGCCTGAAGGCTCACGCCCGGACGCGCGCACCCTTCGGGTCATACAAAGGAGCGCCATGCCGCCGCGCCGGCACACGCACTCCGGCAACCTCGACGATGTATTCCGTCTCGCCGGCGAGGGCGACCGGCACGTAGGCCGAGAAGATGTTGGCCCCGACCGTGTATCCCCACCCGGCGCTTTTCACACTCGTGGCGAGAGGCTCGCTCGCATGCGTCAGCAGCTCGCCACCGTGCATCACGACGTCGGCTCCCGCCGTGAACCAGCACAGTCGCTGGGTCACGCCCTCGTCCCTGATCCTGCGTAACGCAGGGCCGGCCAATAGCTCGGGCTTGTCGGCATCGACGGCGAAGGAGAGGCCGGCTTCGAAGGGGTTGTTGTCCGTCTTCGCGTCGACCGCCCATGCGAGATACTGCTTCTCGAGTCGCAGCGAGTTGACGCAGCGGTACCCGACGTCCGCGATGCCCAAAGGCTCGCCTGCCTCCATGACGCACTCATAGACGTGGCGCGCGTACTCGGTCGGGACGTGCAGCTCATAGCCGAGCTCGCCCACGTACGTCGCCCGCAGCGCGAGAACCGGTGCCGAGCCGATGTCCACGTGCCGAGCTGTCATATAAGGGAAGGAAGTTGCTCCTCCCGATCCCGTACCCCGTCTTCCAGGTCCCGCAGCGGGCGGCCCGTCGCAACCCGCTCGCGCGGAGCATGCGCGGGGCCACGCCCCGGCCCCCTTCGAA
>JBKQLZ010000111.1:0-11230 GCA_052146895.1 Acidimicrobiales bacterium | reverse complement strand
GTTGCCCGAAGGTGTGGAGGGTCACCTGGACGCTGAGTGCGTGTATGACCCACCGAACCTGACCTACCCCTTCGGCGCCTACATCTGCGTGGTCGACGTCGACGCGGGAACCGGTCAGGTGAAGGTGCGCCGATTCATCGCCGTCGACGACTGCGGGCCGCGTATCAACCCCATGATCGTCGAGGGCCAGGTGCACGGAGGCTTGGCGGACGGCGTGGGCATGGCGCTGATGGAGGTGATCGCGTTCGACGCGGACGGCAACTGTCTTGGCGGTTCGTTCATGGACTACCTGCTCCCGACCTCGATGGAGTGCCCCAGCTGGGAGCTCGGCGAGACGGTCACTCCCTCTCCCCACCACCCGCTCGGTGTCAAGGGAGTCGGCGAGTCGGCGACCGTAGGTTCCCCCGCCGCGGTCGTGAACGCTGTGCTCGACGCGATCGGCGTGCGGCACGCGGACATGCCCCTCACCTCTGCGCAGGTCTGGCGGGCCATGCAAGGCCGTCAGTTCAGGACAGATCTGGCCATCGAGTGAGCGGCACCGCGTGAGCGGCATCTCCTACGAGCTCCGTGAGACGGCCGAGCGGCTCCGTTCAGACCGCCGACCCTTCGTGACGGCAACTGTCGTACGCGCCGACAAGCCGACCTCTGCCAAGCCGGGCGACAGCGCCATCGTGATGGACGACGGGACAGTGATTGGCTTCGTCGGGGGTGAGTGCGCCCACACGAGCGTGCAGGTGCAGGCGCTTGCAGCCCTGGCGACCGGCGACCCGGTGCTGCTCCGGATCACTCCTGAGGTTGCTGGCCCGGGGGAGGCTCCCCAAGAGACCGAGGCGGGCACGGTGACCGTGCACAACCCCTGCCTCTCTGGCGGGGCGCTCGAGATCTTCCTCGAGCCCCACGTGCCCCCGTGCCTCGTCGTGGTCTATGGCGAAGCACCGATCGCCCGCGCTGTGCGGGTGCTGACCGGCTGGCTCGGATTCGACACCAAGCCCGGTGGCGACGGTGTGCCCGCCGATGCCGACGCCGTCGTCATCGCGTCGCATGGGGGTCCCGAGACGGCGATCATCCGGCAGGCACTCGAAGTCGGCGTGCCCTACATCGGGCTCATCGCGTCCCCCCGGCGGGGCGCCGCTGTGCTGACGGCGCTCGACCTGGACGCGCTTGAGCTGGCCCGGGTGCACACGCCCGCCGGAATCGACATAGGTTGCCGCACTCCTGAGGAGGTCGCGCTGTCGGTGCTCGCCGAGATCGTGTCGTGCCGCCCTCGGTCGCGGCGGGCCGCTCCCGCCGGCTCGGCTCTGGCGACCGAGCCGCGAGCGGAGGTTCCGGTCGCGACCGATCCTGTGTGCCATATGAGCGTTCCAATCGCCGACACCACCCTTCAGCGGGAGTACGAGGGTAAGCGCTACTTCTTCTGTGGGCCCGGGTGCGAGCAGGCCTTCCGTGCCGACCCGCACGCGTTCGTGCAAGGGTGATGTCCCTGGATCCCGAGGCACTCCGCCAGAAGCTCGACGAGGTCGACTATCTCGCCGATCGCGGGCTCGCGACGGCGCTCTTCCTCGCGGCCGGGCTACCCCAGCCGATCTTGCTGGAGGGCGAGGCGGGCGTGGGCAAGACCGAGGCTGCCAAGGCGCTCGCCAAGGCCCTCGACACGCCCCTGCTCCGTCTGCAGTGCTACGAGGGCATCGACGCGTCCGAGGCGCTCTACGAGTGGAACTACCCGCGCCAGCTGCTCAGCATCCGTCTCGCCGAGGCCGCCGGGGCGACCATCGTCGAGGACGACCTGTTCGGGGCCGACCACCTCATCGCCCGACCCCTCCTGCAGGCGATCGACCACGCCGGGCCCCGTCCGGTGGTGCTTCTGATCGACGAGGTCGACCGGGCGGACGACGAGTTCGAGGCGTTCTTGCTGGAGTTGCTCGGCGAGGCCGCCGTGACGATCCCTGAGCTCGGGACGAGGCACGCCGTTCACCCGCCGGTGGTCGTGCTGACGTCCAACCGCACCCGCGACCTGAGCGACGCGCTGAAACGGCGCTGCCTCTACTACTGGATCGACTACCCGTCTGTGGAGTCGGTCGCGCAGATCGTGCGCCGCCGCGTGCCCTCAGCGAGCAAGTCGATTGCCGAGCAGGCTGCCGCTGCGACTGCGCGCTTGCGTACGCTCGATCTGCAGAAGTCGCCCGGCGTGGCGGAGACGATCGACTGGGCCTCGGCCCTCAGCGCCCTTGGCGCCGATCACCTCGAGACGGCGCTCGCAGACCTCTCGCTCGGCTCCGTGCTCAAGTACCGCGAGGATCAATCGCTCGCGCGTGAGCGCGGGCTTGCCTGGGTAGTCGGCGAGTAGCCGTCAGCGGCTCACCTGTCGGACCGGGTCGGCGATTGCGCCCATCGCGTCTCTGAGCGCGACGAGGGTGTTGCCGCTCACGAGGGCGTCACAGTAGGGGAGGGCAGCGGCCATCCCGCCGGCGAGTGGGGCGTATCCCGGCGCCGCCCGGCGAGGGTTCACCCACACGATGCGATGAGCGAGGCGTGCCAATCGAGCCATCTGCTCCGCCACGAGGTCGGGGTCGTCCCTGTCCCAGCCGTCGGAGACGATCACGACGACTGCACCGCGGGCCATGCCCGGTCGACCGTAGGTGTCGAGCCACTCTTTCAATGCTTGCCCGATCCGGGTGCCGCCCTTCCAGTCGGGCGCTGCGGTCGCCGCGAGCCCGAGTGCTGTATCAGCGCTCGCTCCCGAGAGGGCTTTCGTGAGCCGGGTGAGGCGGGTCGCGAACGTGAAGACCTCGGCGCGCGTCCCGCCTGCCGCGGCGGCGTGGAGGAGCTGGATGCACGCCCTCGAGTAGGGGGCCATCGAGCCGGAGATGTCGCACAGCACGACGAGCTTGCGCGGACGCTCGCGGGCGCGTCTCGTGATCTGCTCGATCGGATCGCCCCCGTTCCGCCGGCTCCGGCGCAATGTCGCGCGGAAGTCGAGCCGGTCGCCATGGCGGTGGCGCCGGTGGCGACGGGCGAGCCTCATGGGAACCGCCAGCCTGATGTGTCGCATCAACAACGCGAGCTCGCGCAGCTCGTCCTCGGTGAGATCGGCGAAGTCGGTGGTAGCAAGGCGCTCGTCAGGGCTCGCGACGGCGATCTCGATCTCCTGCTCGGAGGCGTCTTCATCGCCACCTTGCCTTGCGGAGATCTCTCGTCGACCCTCGATGCTGCGGGAGGTCTCGTGCCGCTGCGTTGCCCGGTCGACGCTTGGGCGGGTGTGGGCAGGAGGCGGAGCGTTGTCGTCGCCTCTCGTATCCGCCCAGTCGACGAGGCCCCGGAAGACCTGGTTGAAGACACGGTCATATTCGTCCAGGTGGACGCGATCGGAGACGAGCGTGATGCGCCCGAGCACCGACAGCTCGTCGATCGTGGCCGGGGCGGTCCGATCGATCGAGCGGATGAACCGCGCGAGTTGATCTACCGAGACAGGGACGCCGGCTTGACGGAGAAGGTCACCGAAGGATGAGGACAGCAATGCGAGATCTGCACGAGCTGCGGCGGTCACGGCGTTCGCTTCGATGGGCCGATCTTATGTGCGGTCGCGGGAGCGCGACTCTGGCACCATGGTTGAGTGAGCACGCTGCCTGGGGATCCGAGACGGGCGCGGACCGAAGCGTCCGAGGTCGATCGGGCGCGCGTCGTGGGGCTGTTGCGCTCTCAAGCAGATGAGGGCCGGCTGAGCTCTCGCGAGCTCGACGACCGGATGGAAGAGGTGTTCCGCGCAAAGACGCTCGCGGAGCTTGACGCTGTCCTATCGAGCACAGCGCCATCCGCCCGCGTGCAGGCCGATTTCATCTTGGCGCACGGCCTCGAAGCGCCCACGTCACGCAAGAAGCAGCGGTCCTTCCTCGAGCGTCAGCTCTGGTACTCCGGCATCCTGCTCGTTCTCTGGATCGCCGTCTGGTTGGCGACAGGGATGGGGTTCGAGTGGTTCATCCTGATCCTCTTGACGGGCGCTACGGGCTTCGCGTGGCGTCTTGCGCGGGGCGACCGCAAGAAAGGGATGTTCGGCACGGGCCGGCGGAGCCTCGGTCGCTGAACGTAGGGCCGCAACATTGCGGCGTCGAGACACGAGGTGACGACCTTGGCACGGCTCGCTCCATTTACTTCACGCTTTGCCGCAAAGGCAATGGTCTGCGCCGTGGATCACCTTGCGGCACAAGCCGGAGTCGCGACGATGGGTGCCGGAGGCAACGCCGCTGACGCGGCTGTCGCGACGAGCGCCGTGCTGGCCGTCACGACTCAGCAGATGTGCGGGATGGGGGGAGACCTCTTCGCCATCGTCCACCGTGCGGGCGAACGGCCGGAAGCCCTCAACTCGAGCGGCAGGTCCGGCTCGGGCGCAGACCCCGAGCGTCTCCGGGCTGAGGGACACACATTCATGCCACCTACCGGTGACATCCGGGCGGTGCCGGTGCCCGGGTGCGTGGACGGATGGCTGTCCTTGCACGAGCGCTTCGGCAAGATGCCGCTCGGCCAAGTGCTCGAGCCGGCGCGGCAGTATGGCGCGCAGGGCTTCCCGGCGTCGCCCACTTTGGCGGCCTCCGCCCCTACGGTTGCGCACCTGCCGGGAGGCGCAGACTTCCGAGCGGCCACCCATCCGGGAGCGATCGTGCGCCGTCCTGGCATCGCACGCGCGCTCGAGGGCATCGCGAGAGGCGGGCGCGAGACCTTCTATCAAGGCGAGTTCGGCCAGGGGCTGATTGAGCTCGGCGCAGGCGAGTACTCCGAGTCGGATCTCGCGGCCCCGCTCGCGGACTGGGTCGAACCCATCTCCGTCGACGCTCTCGGCGCACGGATCTGGACCACGCCGCCGAACTCGCAGGGCTACCTGACGCTTGCCTCCGCATGGATCGCCGATGGGCTGCCACTCCCAGACGAGCCCGACAACCCGCTCTGGGCCCATCTCCTCATCGAATCGGCGCGCCAGGCCGCGTACGATCGCAACGCCGTGCTGCACGAACATGCCAACGGCGACGAGTTGATCTCGCCGCTGCGGCTCGCGCCGCGACGCGGGGCGATCCTCGCAGACCGGGCGGCGCGCCTTGGAGATCGTTACGGGAGCGGCGGGACGATCTCGCTTTGCACCGTCGACTCCGACCAGATGGCGGTCTCGTTGATCCAGTCGAACGCGAGCGGCTTCGGGGCCGGGATCGCCGAGCCTCGGACCGGGATCTTCTTGCAGAACAGGGGCGTGGGTTACTCCTTGGAGCCCTCTCACCCCGCCGAGTACGGCCCCCGGCGCCGGCCCCCGCACACACTCTCCCCAGCTCTTGTCACGACGACCGATGGTCGCCTTCAGATGGTGCTCGGCACGATGGGCGGTGACTCGCAACCGCAGATCCTCTTGCAGCTGCTCTGCCGGATCCTCCGGCAACGGGAATCGGTGGGCGAGGCGATTGCCGCCGGGAGATGGGTGCTCGCCAATCCCCGTGAGCAGAGGGGCTTCACGACCTGGGACGCAGGCGGGGAGGTCACCGTGGAGCTCGAAGCCAACACGTCCGACCGATGGATCGAGGGTCTCGAGAGCCGCGGGCATGCTGTCTCACGCCGCCGCCGGCTCGATCACGGCTTCGGCCACGCCAACGTCATCGCGTGCCATGACGGCTGTCTGGAAGGGGCGAGCGACCCCCGCTCTCTCGCGGGGACGGCTGCCGGCTACTAGCGAGGGCGCACGCGTTCCAGGGCAGCCGGAAGGCTGCACCGGTATATTGGCCCAGCTGGGACGTATCGACGGCGTTGACTGTTCGAGCGGAGGGCATCACAGGATGATGATCGCAACGCATCGAGCGCGCTTGCCATGGGGTGGGCGATCAACGAGCCGGGTGCTTCTCACATCGGTGGTGGGTATCGCCGCAATTGGCATCGTCACCGGCATCCTCCTCGCTTTTCACATCGGAGTGGCCGCCGCGGCTCCATCTGTCACCTGTAGCACCACCACGGTGAACCCTGGTGGTGTCGACATCACGATCTCGAGCGACACGACCTCGGCGGACCCGGTCGTGATAAGTGCGAGCGCCGGGGACTACGACGTCACGGTGGCCGGAGGCTCGGTGAACCCGGACTGTTCCGGCTTGAGCACGTCGACGTTCCCCGATGCGTTCCTTCTGACCACAGGGACACCGATCCCGAGCGAGTTCATCGAGATCGACAACTCGAACGGCGCCTTCGCTTCATCGAGCACCGGGTGCGTCGTCGACTTCGAGGTAGAGCTCACTGCGCTGACGAGCGGGTCGGACGAACTTGCGATCCGCGATGACGCCACGAGCCCCGGTGCCGGCGACGACACCGTCGGAGTCGCGAGCGCGGTGTCCACGGATGGCACGACCGAGGGCGTGACCTTGTCCGAAGGCGCCTGCACGGCCGCAGATGTCACGGTTCCGGCGGGATATGCCGTCGTCGGCCTCGATGTGCAAGGCCAAGCGACTACGAACGAGCTCGACCTGTCCGGAGTCACCTCGAGCTCCGCCTCGCAGCTCGTCGTGAACCCCGGAGCCGACACCCTCGCTGCTCCTGGCTCGGTGACCGGCATGCCGGGCGGCGTGACGGTCACGTTCAACGGTGAGCAAACCGTGAACGGCCCGGCTTTCAGTACGGACTTCCAACCCGGGACGGCACCGGATGTCGTGTTCGTGGGTACGAGCGGGGCAGGCATCGCTAACACCCTTGACCTGTCGGGCGAGAGCGCGGCAGCTGCTGACCTGACGGTGGGGATGGGGGCCGACAGCGCCGCAAACCCGGGCACCCTTACGGGCACAGCGAGTGACGGCTCATCACTCGACGACATGTTCTACGGGATCGCGACGGTGCTCGGGTCGCCAAATGGAACCACCTTCCAACCGGGCGCGGCCGGCGGTGTCACCTTCGTGGGCTCGTTCTCGGTGCCCGACACGGTGCAACTCCCAGCCACGACCGGACCGCTCACAGTCGGCGTCAACAGCGACGATGCCAGCACTCCAGCTGAGGTCATTGGTCTCGCTGGCGGGGTGGACCTCTTCTCCGGCGTGACGGAGCTCATCGGCAACGCCGGCACGGGTAGAACCACGTTCGACGCGAGTGAGGTGACGAATGCCGGCTCGGCGGTTGACGTCACCTACGTCGGAGGCGCGGGTCCCAACGAGCTCAACTTCGGCTCGCTCAGCTCACCCGGAAACGCCCTCGAGATCGACGTCGTTGCAGGCACCGCACAGCTAGCACCGGCTGGCGGCCGAATCGCCACGTTCTCGAACATCAGCCAATTCGTTGGGTGCGACTCTACCGGCGCCTGCTCGGGCACCACGTTCGCCGCCGCGCCCTCTGTCACCGATCAGTTCTCGGGCGAGGGCTCGTCCAACACGCTCGACCTTTCTCAACTCAGCGGAGCGTCGGTGACTCTCAGCCCAACTCTTACAGCTGGCACGGTCACACTCACCGCTGCCGGCACGATCAGCTTCACCGGGATCGAGGACTTTGCTGGCGGTGGCGTTGAGGATTCGATCAGTCTGGCAGCCCAGCCGGCAGGCATCCTGTTCGCTTTGAGCCCGGTTGCGGCAGGCATGCCGGGCACTCCCGCGGTCTGCGCCGGCGGTTGCGAGCTCGCGACGATGCGGACATCCGATGGCGACGCCTTCGCCTACGACTTCACCACTTTCGTCGGCTCGTCGTCCGGCAGCAACACGTTCCAGTCCGATGGGTACGGCGGCCATACCTTCGAGGCTGGCGGGTCGTCGAACTCCCTCGACTTGAGCGGACTTTCCCTCGCGGGGCTCACGGTCGACGCAGCAGGCAGCTGCTCGCCTTCACCGGACTGCGTGACAGGCCTTGAGGAGTCGCTCATCGGTAGCTCGTCGACAACCGATTATTTCGGGGACGTCCAAACTTTCGACGGGTCGACTGGCGACACCACGTTCGAGTCGTCGGCAAGCGGCGGCCTGACCTTCAACGGCGGCACGGCCCCGAACGACACTGTCGACCTGACTACCGCCCCCGGCGGCACCCAGATCCAGGATTCCGCATGCAGCGGGACGGTGATATCGGGCTCGGCGACCGAGAGCTTCTCAGACGTCGCGCAATTTGTTGGTTCGGCCAACGGGAACACGACCTTTGTCGCGAGCGGCTCGGCGACGCTCGGCGACGGGAATTGCGGAACGCCCACCTCCACGACGTTCCGGGGGCAGGGCACGAACAACACACTCGATCTCTCGTCTGTCCCATCCGGAAGCGGTGCCGCTGTCGACATTGCGCCGAGCGGAGCCGGCACGGTCTCGTCTGGCGCGACCCCGTTCGAGACGTTCGCGGGAGTGGCGACCGTCGACGGCCCGGACGGTGGGAACACCACCGTCGTGACGAGCGAGACAGGGGGGTACACGTTCAACGGCGAGGGCATCGACAACACGCTCTCGTTCGCCGGCGTCACGACCTCGAACGGCGTCCAGGTCTTCCTCGACTTGACTCCGCAGCAGGCTGATCCCGGCTCCGGCACAGACTCCTTCGCCGACTTCTCGACCATCGTCGGGTCTCCGAACGACGACACGTTCGACGCCGGTCCGGGGAACTACTCGATAGACGGCGGCGGGACGACCACCGGTGGCACCGACACGCTGAGTTACGCGGCGGCGCCCAACGGGATCACGATGACAGTTGCGGGCTGCACGGAGTCGAGCTGTGGCGCCGGCCCAACTTCGATCGCGAGCGGCTTCACCATCACTGGCGGGTTCAGCGGCACGACGACAGCATCGGGTGTATCGACCTTCGTTGGCTCCGACCAGGGGGACAACAACTTCGTCAGCGACGCTTATGGCGGTTACAGCTTCGACGCGCCGAGCGGCACCAGCGGCAACTCATTGTCGTTCGGCGACTTCGAGCCGACACCCCCCTCGGGCGTCACTGGTGTCGTGCTCGACGTGGCCGGCGCGACCGGCACCGGGACCGCCTGCGGCCTGAGCGGCGCGACCACAGGGGCAGAATGCGGCGCCCCGAGCAATACGAGCGACTCCTTCGAGAACATCCAGGCCTTCACAGGGTCACCCGGCCCCGACACGTTCGAGGTCGGCCAAGGCGACTTCACGCTTGCCGGTGGCGGTGCGTCTTCCGGCACGGTGGACACGCTGTCGTTTGCGAACGCCACGGCGGCGGTCAGCGTGGATCTGGCGGGGTCGACACAGTCCGCAGGTGGTGCAGGCATCGCAGACGGCATCACGGGATTCGAGTCGATTGTCGGCGCTCCGGTCGGCGACAACGACTTCATCGCGCCGAGTGATGGGGGCTACACCTTCGCGGGCGAAGGTTCGGGCAATGAGCTCAACCTCAGCAGTGCACCCGCCGGCATCGTCATCGGAGCCACGACCGTGTCCGGCCTCGCCGAGAACACGAACGACGGCGACTCCACGACCGACACCTTCTCCGACATACAGACCTTCACCGGCGCGTCCGCCGGCTCGAGCGTCTTCGAGATCGGTTGCACGGCCGGGCAGCAGTTCAAAGGCGGACCGGGCTCGGCAATCACCATGAACTTCTCGAGCTGCCCACCGTCGAAGGGCCCGACCGTAAACGCCTCCACATCGCTCGGCACGATCTCCGGCCTGCCGGGCGGCACCGACACCTTCACAGGCGTCACCACAATCTCGGGACCGAGCACGGGCGCGACCACGTTCATAGCGCCGGGCTCCACCGGCGGGTTCGTCTTCATCGGCGCCGGGCAGGGCAACACTCTCGACACCTCCGCGTTCCCCGCAGGGGCAGTCATCGACGACCGATCGGTGTCGGCCGGGCAGGCGACCCTCACAGCGGGGGAGTCCGACACCTTCGCTGACATGAACTGCTTCGTCGGGTCGTCGCTAGGGAGCACGACGTTCGACGCATCCGCCGCGCCCGACTCCACAGCTGGATGCACGGAGAGCGAGAGCGAGGTGAACTTCCAGGCAAGCGGCATGGGAAACGTGCTCGATCTCGGCGCTCTCTCGTCGTCGAGCGTGCCGCTTAGGGTCTCAGCCGCGGCTGGCACCGTCGCAATCGGTGGCGACACGTTTGACTCGTTTGGCGACATCCAGGGCTTCGTCGGCTCGAACTTCGGGAACACGACGTTCCTTGCCTCCGGAGTTGCGGGAGGGGAATCGTTCAGCGGTCAAGGGTCGGGCAACACCCTCTCCTTCGCCTCCTTCCCCCCATCCGGCCCGGCGCTCACGATCGATCTCATCGGCGGAACCGTCTCTTCCGCGCTGACGCCCGACACGTTCGCGGGCATCCAGACCATGGTGGGCTCGCCCAACGCCGACACCTTCCTTGCCGGCCCTGTCACCATGGCGCTCGTCGGCGGTGGCGGCTCCGACACAATCAGCTTCGCCAGCGCGACGAAGCCCGCCAACGTCACCCTCGGCCAGGGCTCCGCCGCGGGAAGCGCCTCCGGCGGGTTCCCAGCCCCCGCTGAGCTGACCCTGAGCGGCATCCAGAATGTGGTGAGCTCTCCCGAGGGCGGGACGGTCGAGGGCAACTTGCTCCCGAGCACGTTCGCGGGCGGGAGCGGCAACGACGTCTTCGAGGTGGTGGGAGGCGCGGATGTCATCGATGGGGGAGGCGGGAGCAACACGCTCGACCTCGCGCTGACCAAGAGTCTCGTCACCTTGGACCTCGAGCTCAAGACGGCGCAGTCGACAGGCGGGGCGGGCACGCTGACGATCGTGCCCGGCACGATCGAGACGGTGATCGGCTCCAACTTCGGGAACCGGCTGATCGCGGGCGGCGGGACCGTGACGCTTCGGGGCGGGTCCGGCACGGACTGGCTGCAAGCGGGATCTGGGACCGACACGCTGATCGCTGGATCGGGCCCGGCGACACTTGTCGGCGGGATCGGTGCCGACACGATGACTGGTGGCAAGGGGGCGGACACTTTCATCCCGGGCACGGGCGGCGGCAAGATCGTCGACGTCCTCGGCGCCGGCACCCTCGACTACTCCTCGGCGACCGCGTCGGTTCACGTGAACGTCGGCACATCCTCGTACACGACACCCTCAGGGCTGAAGCTGCCGGCGGACGAGGCAACCGGCGGCGGAGGCAAGACCGAGTCCCTCGAGGGCCTCGAGGGCATCATCGGCTCCAACCACGGTGACGTCCTCGTAGGGAGCGCCGCCAAGAACAGGATCGAGGGTGGCAAAGGCACGAACCTGATAGTCGGCAACGGGGGAGGGGACACTCTCATCGGCGGCAGCGGCACCAA
>JBKQLZ010000110.1:0-5125 GCA_052146895.1 Acidimicrobiales bacterium | reverse complement strand
GCGATTGCGGTGATGGCGTCGCCTCGCTCGCGCCCGACGGCGGCGCGAGCGAGGATGTCCGCCAGCTCGTTCTTGGCGCGGATGGCGAGTCCGCGTTGCAGGCCGTCGATGCCGTCGATGTGTTTGTAGAGCGACGGCTGGCGGACCCCGAGGCGCGCGGCCAGGGCCGCGAGGGTCAGCTGCGAGAGGCCGACCTCGTCAGCCATTCGCTCTGCGTCCTCGAGCACCCTGGTCTCGCTCAGGCCGGCTCTAGGCATGTGCGTGCACGCTCGTGAGGAACCGCGCGACCGCCTCGCCCGTCTGCTCGGGTTGCTGTGACTGTGGGTAGTGTCCGGCCTGGGGCACCATCACGACCTCGCCGCGCAGTTTCTCGCCGATCCAGGCGGCTTCGAGCGCAGGGTCAGACCCGTCGGGGTCAAGTTCCCCCATGATGATCATGGTCGGCTGGGTCACGTCGCCGAGGCATGCCTCGGCTGGAGCATGGTCGGTCCTCGTGGTCAGGGAGAAGGCCTTGGCATACCCGGGGCGGTGGAGGTTGGCCACCAATCGGTCGCGGTACTCCTCGAAGTCATCGGGGTGCCGGCCGGCATAGAGCTTTGGCATGTACAACTTCCAGGCGGTCGCGGCCCAGGGTCGGGCCATCATCATCCGGAAGAGCGCCAGCTGCACGGCACCGAGGGCGCCATTGCGAACCCACGGCCCGACGAGCACAAGCCCGGAGACGAGCTCCGGGTGTTCGGCAGCCACCAGCACGGCCGCGCCGGCGCCCATCGAGTTGCCGACGATCACCGCCGGTCCGCCGAGTTCCTCGATCAGGGCGCGCACGTCACCGGCGGTGTCGACATCGCCGTAGGAGGCGAACGTGGTGTCGCTATCGCCGTGGCCCCGGAGGTCCGTGCAGGCGACCCGGTAGCCGGCGGCGACGAGAGCAGGCGCAAGGAAGCGGTAGGTGCTCCGGAGTTCGCCCATGCCGGGAACAAGAACAACCAGCGGGCCGGCGCCGGCGACGTCATAGGCGATCCGCCCATCGGGGCGGTTGAGGTAGGCGGTGGCTGGCATCGAAAGCTCCTTGATAGTGGTCACGTGGCTAAGATACCTAGCCCTTTGGCTAATGTCAATAGCTAAGTATGATTCTGCACTCTGCCAACCTCTGCGATCGGCTACCGCCCTCCGGTCGAGTGGCGGGGCTGGCAAGGGCTCAGTCTGCTCGATCGCCGAGATGGTCAGCTACCTGAGCCCATGGCTGCGATGGGTCCGTCAGGCGTGCGCGACGACCTCGCGCACCTCGACGCTCCCGAGCGTCATCGCGTCAGGAACAACTGCGCTGGCCATCTCGCCCATCGCGTCCGCGGCAGCCTCCGAATCGAAGACGAGCATCGTCAGCCCGGTGTCGTCCTTCATCGTCCAGTACCCGCTCACGAATCCTGGAATCTGCGAGACGCGTGGGACGAGTTGCTCGCTGAGCGCGCGTTCGGCGGCCTCTCGATCGTTGATGGTGACGTTGACGACGACTGCGTGCATGGTGTCTCTCTCTTGTCGAAGGGTGCGGGGGTCGCTCACGTGACGGCGACCGTCTGGGTTGATGTGATCGCGTTCGCGAGCCTGGCGGCTGAGTCGGGGTCGTGCGAGGGCAGGTAGATGGTTGGGTGTTGTGAGCAGTGAGCGAGGATCGTTTTCATCGTCGCGAGGTGCACGTTGATGTCGGGTGCGACCGCGTCGACGCGCAGGGCTTGAAGCTGCTCGAGCGAGTCGGTCGTGTCGCCGGCGAGCATCACGTGGTGGTCTGAATCGTCTATGCAGATCACGGAGACGTGGCCGGGTGTGTGCCCCGGGGTGTCGACGATCACGATCCGCCCGTCGTCACTGAGCGTCCGGCTGCGCGGAAACGCTCCGAACGGGCCGTCGTCGAGCGCGAACGTCTGGGGCGCGAACCCCGGTGGGAGTGGCGTGCGCAGGACACGACGCAGGAAGCGTTGGCCGGGTGTGGCGAGGGCTCGCAGCTCCGCCTCGTTTATGAGCCCCGGTGCGCGTAGGTGAACGAGTCCATCGACATGGTCGCCGTGGCCGTGGGTGAGGACTACCTCTGTGACGTCGCCGGGGTCGAGGCCGGCTGCGGCCATGGCTGCTGGAAGTTCTTGCTCGCGTGTCACTTCCATTTTCGCGAACGGTACGTTCCTTGCTGTGGCGGTCTCGCCGGTGTCCACGAGTCTGAGCACCCCGTCGTGTTCGATCGCCCAGCAGTGGATCGGAAGCGAGTCTGCCCAGGGTCCGGGCAGGAACAGGTTGAGTTGTCGGCGTGGTCCGTGGCCGGGGTAAAGGAAGCTTTGCTTGACGCGCACGGCTCCGGTCGTGAGGGCGTGGATCTTCATGGGGCCGGCTCCGATCGTGGCGTGTTTCGGCTGTCCCAGCGGTCGTGGTAGGGGCGCACTCCACAGACCTTCGCGAGCGCCCACAGAGGCGGGAGGATCAGGTTCTGCAGCCAGACAGGCGGCGACGTCGCCCGGCTCTCGTGGCGGAAGTGCCAGACGGTCGCCACGAGCTGAAGCAGGTTCTTCGGCGCGCCGCGCAGCGTCGTCTTGCCCTCGGCCGCGAGCCCGGCGAAGGCCTCGAACATCTCCTTGGTCTTGAGCGCCGGGCGGAGCTCGACGATCCCGACAACCTCACCTGGTCCCGGGTTGCTCTCGGAATGCCGCACCCCGGCGGGCACGTCAAGCGTCTCCCCGGGTCCGACCACGCATGCTTCGCCGTTGACGGTGAAGTGGGCTTCGCCGGCGGTGATGATGAAACGCTCTTGCTGGTGTGGGTGGACATGCTCGGTGATCGCCCCACCGGGAACGCTGTGCCAGTTGAGGCGCAGGACGTCTTGGTCGACGTCGGTGAACTGGATCCGTTCGCCAGTCGCGGAGTTGAAGATCGGGCGAAACAAGGCAGACGTCCCACTATCGGCGCGGGCGCTGTCAGTGGCGTCGATGCGATCGGCGTTGGTGTCGGCGCGGTTCATCATCTCAAGCACTTGCCGTTGGGCGGGGTGTCCCGTTCCGGCTCTGGTACCACGCGACGGTCGCGCCGACCGCGGCCGCGAGCGGAGTGGTGTCGGCGCCGAACGTGGACTCGTATTTGGTGGTGTTGAGCACGAACGGCTGCTCGAACTCGTAGGCGAGCTCGGGCAGCTCCCGCAGGATCAGGTTGAACAACCCGAGCGCACGTAGCATCAGTTTGGGAACCGAGCGCACACCGACCGGATGCCCGACATCGCCGGCGACGAGCTCAAGGATCTCCCGGGTCGTGACAGTCTCAGGACCAGGCAGATGCCACGCCCCGCCGACCGCACGCTCATCGGTGCCGAGGGTCGCCAGGCCCGCTGCGATGTCGGGGATGTAGCTGTAGGTGTGGGGCAGGTCGGGGTTCCCGATGAAGTCTGCGCGCTTGCCGGCGACGGCGTTCGCGAACACGCGCTCGCCGAGCGTCGACTCGGTGACGCCGGCTCCGAAGAAATCAGATGCCCGACCGATCGCGATCCGGACCCGGCGTCGGCGGCCGCCAGCAGCTCGCGGCTCATCGCCGCCCGCGTCCGGCCTTTGACGGTCGTCGCGGCCAGCGGCAGATCCTCGGTCATCGGCTGACCAGCGGTCGGGCCGTAGCCGGACAGGTTCTCGAGGCTCACGAGCAGCGCATCCGCGTTCTCGGCCGCTGTCAGCACACCTCGCTGCAACGGCGGAAAGCACTGCGGCCAATTGGTGTACGGCGCGTTCAGGCATTGGTAGACGACCGAGGCTCCCGCGGCCGCGTCGGTCGCCGCTTGGGGGTCGGTCGCGTCCGCACCCTGCCACTGCACCCGGTCAGGCAGCCCGGGTCGACGGGTCCGCGACACCACCCGCACCGCCAGGCCGAGCCCGGCCAAGCGGGCGGCGAGAGCACGCCCGACCTGCCCAGCCCCGAACACAACATGCAGCGGCTCCTCAGGCATCGCCGGGCTTCAACGTGACGAGCTGCCTCGCCTCAAGACGATGCGCTGACTGCGGGTCGTGGGTGGGCAGGTAAACGACCGGCCGCTCCCGTGCCAGCTGCCTGATCCGACCGAGTGTCTCTCTGGCGGCGCGCTCATCGGGCGCGACACCATCGATCATGCCGTCGACCATCAGCGCCTCCGTGTACGAGCTGTCGCCGGCGAAAAACACCGACCACGGCCCCTCGTCAAGGACGACTGAGACATGCGCGCGTGTGTGTCCGTGCGTGGCGACGATCCGCACGTCGCCCGCCTCGGTCACTCGCAGGCTTTGAGGGAACGACCCGAACGGCTCGGGCTCGAGGTCGAACAGCCGCGGCGCGAACCAGGGCGGCCAGCGGTGCGGGAGAAACCCGCGCGCCTTACCCATCAACCCGCTCGCGTTCTCAAACTCCGGACGGTGAACCAGGATTTCGCTGTTCGGGAAGTGGCCCAGACCTCCGGCATGGTCCGTATGGAGATGGGTCATGATCACCCACCTGACATCGTCGGGGAACAGTCCGAGCGCTTTGATCCTGGGGCCGATCTCGTGATCGGCCGCGACCCACTCGCGCACCCCGAGCTTGAAATACGGCTGCCACCACGGAAAGTAACCGCGGTCCGCGACATGGGACGTTTCGCCGGTGTCCACGACGATCAGCCCCTCAGGATGCTCGATCACCCAAGCGAAGATCGGCAAGGGCTCTGTCCAGTGCCGGTCGATCAGCGTCCTGGCGAGCCGCGCCTGTCCCCGCCCTACCCCTTCTCGCTGGCGAGCTTTCACCGCCACGGTCCCCGTCTGGATCGCGTGGATCTTGATACCGCCCGCAGAGGGGACGGGAGCGACGCTGTTTGCTGGGGTCTCCGTAGTCAAGCGGGCTCCGCCTTTCACGCGGCCGGCTGGATCGAAGCTCGGCGGGTCGAGCTCATCTGGTCTCTCAGACGGGCGTTGGTGTCGCCTCGGGCTCCGGGGTCTCGCCGAGGTCCACCGGTTTGTTGGCTGGCAGCGTCCATGCTGCCGACCCCTCGATGTTGACGTGCGGGAGCAAACCGTCGAGCCAGCGCGGCAGTTTCCATGTGGTCGGGCCGAGCAGTTCGAGGACCGCCGGGAGGAGCACGCAGCGCACGACGAGCGCGTCG
>JBKQLZ010000109.1:0-4705 GCA_052146895.1 Acidimicrobiales bacterium | reverse complement strand
GCCGGATGGACGACGCCGTCGAGCGCCTGCACGCGACGAACAACTTCCCTGAGTTCACGGGTCGGCTCTGCCCGGCCCCGTGCGAGGGCTCGTGCGTGCTCGGGATCAATGCCGAGCCGGTCCTCATCAAGCAGGTCGAGGTCGAGATCGCCGAGCATGCCAGGCGATCCGGTGGTCTCGACCCGAGGCCCTCGTTGCTGCCGACGGGACGGGCCGTGGCCGTCGTGGGCTCAGGACCGGCCGGCCTTGCTGTCGCGCAACAGCTCACGCGCGCCGGCCACAGGGTGGTCGTGTTCGAGCGGGCGGAGAAGATAGGCGGGCTGCTTCGCTACGGGATCCCCGAGTTCAAGATGGAGAAAGCGGTTCTCGACGATCGGCTGGCGCAGATGGCGGCGGAGGGGACGGAGTTCCGGACGCGGGTGTCCGTGGGTATTGCTGGGTCGGGTGCCTCGGACGCTGGCCGCCCGGCTCAGGCGAGCGGAGAAACGCTCGCCTGTTCCGAGGTCAGCGCCGCGGCGCCGGATGCCGTTGCCGTGTCCGTGCGGGCTTTGCGGCGGGAATTTGACGCGGTGGTGCTGGCGGGGGGGTCTACCGTGCCGCGGGATCTTGTCGTGCCGGGGCGGGAGCTCTTGGGGATCCATTTTGCGATGGACTACTTGAAGGGTTCCAATATTGTTTGCGAGGGAGTGCTTGATGAGGCTCCAATTTCGGCTGCGGGTAAGGACGTCGTGATCATCGGGGGCGGGGACACCGGGGCGGACTGTCTCGGGACGGTTCACCGTCAAGGCGCGAGGTCGGTCTGCCAGCTCGAGATCATGGAGGTCCCGCCGAACGTCCGAGCTGAGGGCAATCCGTGGCCGACTTGGCCTGTCATCTTCCGTACGTCCTCTGCTCACGAGGAGGGAGGTTCGCGCCTGTTCGCGATTGCGACCAGCGCCTTCATCGGTGACGAGTATGGACGAGTGCGATCGATCGCCCTCCATGACGTCCGGCAGGAGGTCGTCGAGGAACGGATGACGTTCACCCCTGTTCCAGGCTCGGAGCGGGAGTTGGCGGCGGATCTGGTCTTGCTGGCGATGGGTTTCGCCGGGCCTGAGCCTGGAGGGGCCGTGGCCGAGCTCGGGCTCGACCTCGATGCACGAGGCAACGTCGCCGTCAGCGCCACATATGCGTCGAGCGTCGAGGGCGTCTTCGCGTGCGGCGACATGGCACGCGGGCAGAGCCTCATCGTCTGGGCGATCGCCGAGGGCCGGTCCGCAGCTGCGGAGGTCGATCGCTACCTGATGGGCCACAGCGCCCTGGGCGAGCCCATCAGGGCTGGTCAGGTCGCCATCTCCTAGCGAGGGCGGCGGACCGCTCAGGCCTCCTCGGCTTCGGCGACCTTGAGCGGGGCGCTCGGACGGATGTTCCCGTGCTCGGCGATCCAGGTGCGCAACTCTGATGCGCCCATCGGCATGGCGATGTGGAATCCCTGCACTGCGTCGCAGCCGAGCATCGTGATGACCCGCATGACCTCGGCGGAATCTACGCCCTCCGCGATCACAGACAGGTGGAGGCTGTGCCCCAGCTCGACGACGGCCCGGACGATCGCCTGGGCGATCTCGTCCTCGAAGAGCGGCTTGACGAACGACTTGTCGATCTTGACCGAAGTCACCGGAAGCCGCTGCAGGTAGGCGAGCGACGAGTAGCCGGTGCCGAAGTCGTCGAGCGCGAAGCGGACGCCCCTTTGAGTGAGCTCCTCCAAGCTCCTGAGAGCGCCCTCGGGGTCGAGCATGACGGCGCTCTCGGTGATCTCGAGCTCGATCGCCTCGGGCGGCAGGCCGGCTCTCGCGACCGCTGCCATCACAGAGTCGAGGAGCGAGGGGTCGTGCACGGTGCCGGCTGACAGGTTGACAGCGACGGGAAGCCGCCAACCGGCCCGCTGCCACGAAGCGCACTCGGCGAGCGCCCTCGCGAGCACCCAGTTCGTGAGCTCGCGGATGATCCCTGTCTGCTCCGCGAGAGGTACGAAGACGTCGGGAAGCAGGAGGCCCCTGGTCGGGTGCTGCCATCGCACGAGGGCCTCGACTCCTGTGATCCGACCGTCGCTCGTGGAAGTCTTCGGCTGGTAGTCGAGACGAAGCTGGCCGTGATCGATTGCCTCGGCGAGCTCGCTCGCTAGCGCCAGGCGGGAGAGGCTCGAGCGCTCGAGGTCGTCCACGTATCGCCGCACGCCCGCGTGCTCGGACTTCGCCTGGTACATGGCAGCCTCAGCTCGACGGAGGAGCGCCGAGACCTCGATCTCGCCATCGCGATCAGGATCGGCTGAAGCGATGCCGACGCTTCCCCGCAGCCGGAGATGGACGCCTGCGACGTCGATCGGCTCGCCGATGACCGAAAGGAGCCGGTAGGCGAACGCGTGCTCCTCGTCCGGCTTGCCGATGGTGCGTGCCACTACTGCGAACTCGTCTCCTCCCAGCCGGGCAACGAGCTCGATCGGCTCGCCGATCCGCTGCAGGCGACGCGCGACCTCGATGAGGACGAGGTCGCCGATGGCGTGACCGAGCGTGTCGTTGATCTCCTTGAAGCGGTCGATGTCGAACACGAAGACCGTGCGGTCGCCGCCGCGCAAAGGCCGGCGGTGGCCCGCCGGAGCCGCTGCGACGGCGCTGTGGTCGGCGAGGAGCAGACGGTTGGGCAGCCCCGTGAGGGGGTCCTGGAGCGCTTGATCTCGGATCGCGTGGTCCGCTCTCGTGCGGGCTGCCGCGGCGGCCAGGACGTTTGCGACAGCCTTCACGAAATGGACGTCCTCGTTGGCCCAGATCCGCTTGCTGCGGCTGCCTATCCCGAGGACGCCGACGGGGAGGTCCTGGCCGGGGATCGGCGTCTCGATCACCGATACCGCCGCTGCCCTCGTCCACAGCTCCGGGACGTCGAAGCGGTCCTCTTGCCGGAGGTCCTCGGAGATGACGGTGTCCTGGGTCACGAGGGCGAAGCTGGCGGGCGAGGAGGTGGGATCGCTCGACATGAGCTCACTTCCGGAGACGACCTGTCCCTTGCTGGCCGAAAGAGTGAGCAGCGATGCGTCCGCGTAGGACTCGAATACATGGACGATGTCCGCGTGGAGGTGGGTGCCGAGTACCTCGACGGCGTCTTCGACGAGGCTCGAGTAGTCGAGACCGACGAGAGCCCATCTGCCGAGCTCTGCGAGTGCCGCCTGCCGGTCGGCGTTGGCGAGCAGGCGCGCCTCGGTCTCGCGTTGCGCGGTCACATCGCGAAGCGTGACCACGAATCCTGAGACCGCCGGATCGTCCAGCAGGTTGTTGCCGATCGACTCGATATGGCGCCACGTGCCGTCCGCGTGAGCGATGCGGTATTCGGTCGGCGGCTGGGCACCAGGGTGCCGGAACGCCTCCCGGATGTTGTCGCGGCAGTGCTCGCGGTCGTCAGGGTGGATCAATGACAGGACGTCGATCACATCGCCCGCCCGCCACGCGTAGCCGAGCACACGCTGGCATGCCGGGTTGACGTAGTGGAGCGTCCCGTCGCCGGTGAGCACGATGATCACGTCGGAGGCGTGCTCGACCAGCGCCGCCTGTCGACGAGCGGCGTCGAGGACGGCGGCTTCGGCTGCAACGCGGGCAGACACGTCGACGACGATTCCCGCGAAGCCTGTGACCGAGCCGTCAGGGTCTCGGAGTGGTTGCGCCCACGCCTCGAGGTTCCTCCCCTCGAAGGGGATCTGCGCCCGGCGAATCGGCTCGCCCTCGAGCGCTCGTCTCGCATGCTCCGCGATCAGGGCGTAATCCCCGAAGACCTCGAGGAAGGACTTCCCGACCATGCGCTCCGAGCGCAGCTGGAACTGCGTGAGCAGCCCGCCGTCCATCAGCGTGATGATCCCCTGGGCGTCGCACGCGAACAACAGGATCGGGCCGGAGCGGGCAACGATCGAGGTCGTGGCCTCGCTGGCTCGGAGGGCCGCCTCGGACTCCCTCGCCCGTCCGAGCTCCTGCTCGGCTACCTCGATCAGGCGGGCGTTGTCGATCGCGAGGGCGAGGCGGTCTCCGACCTGGCGCAAGAGAGCATCGTCCGAACCGTCGGCAACGGGCCGGATGACTGTGAGGACTCCTCGGACCTCACCGCGGGCTGGGAGCGATGCGAGCACGACTGAAGAGCCGATGAGCGAGCTCGGTAGCGGCAGGTCGCCGAACAGGTCGCTCAGCGTGGCAGAGCGCACGACTGCAGCGCCGGAGGCGTCAGAGAGGTCCCTCCACGGAGCCTCCGTCATCGGGAAGGACGTCCGACCGAGCGCTGCTCTCAGTTCTTCGAGGCTCACCGAACCATCCGAGAATGCCTCGCGGAAGTCGAAGCGACCGTCGCGGGCCAGCCAGAGGATGCAAGGCCCACCGGCGAGCTCGGCGGTCATGCGGACGGCGACGCCGATGGTGTTCTCGTAGCTCGCCGTCGCGTGAGCGAGCGACTGGGATAGATGGTCCAGGATCGCGCTGAGTTCGCTCGCTCGTCCCAATGTCGTGTCGCTGTTCTGGGCGCTTCCGGCGCCTTGTTCGCTCGACGACCTGGGTGCCCCTTCGAGCTCTGGCACTCGAGACCCCCTTGATGCTCACCCGACAGGATAGTGGCGTTCGAGCTGGCAGGTCTCGTGAAAAGGGCAGGCCGGGCCAAGCCGCCGTGCCGCTGTTTGCAGGTATGGGGTGGCGCGACCGTA
>JBKQLZ010000108.1:0-13863 GCA_052146895.1 Acidimicrobiales bacterium | reverse complement strand
CCGGTGAACTCGTCGACGATCTTCACCTCGCCGTCGGCGACGAGGTACTCCTTGTCCCGGTGGTAGAGCTCCTTCGCCTCGATGGCCTTTTGCAGCTGGTGCACCAGGTTGGCCGAGACTGCGTCGTAGAGGTTGTCCACTCCGAGCTGGCGCTCGACCTTGGCGATGCCCTCTTCTGTGGGGACGACGATGTGTTTCTCGAGGTCGACCTCGTAGTCCTCGTCCTGGCGCAGCGTGCGGGCGATGGACGCGAACTGGTAGTAGAGCTTGTTGGACTGGTCCGAGGGCCCGGAGATGATGAGCGGGGTGCGGGCCTCGTCGATGAGGATCGAGTCGACCTCGTCGACGATGGCGTAGACGTAGTCGCGCTGCACCATCTGCTCACGCGACCACGCCATGTTGTCGCGCAGGTAGTCGAAACCCATCTCGGTGTTCGTCCCATAGGTCACATCGCTGTGGTAAGCCGCCCGCTTCTGCTCGAAGCTGTCGATGTCAGGCACGACCAGCCCGACCGAGATCCCGAGGAACCGGTAGATCTGGCCCATCCACTCCGCGTCGCGGCGTGCGAGGTAGTCGTTCACCGTGATGAGGTGGACGCCGCGGCCTGAGAGAGCGTTCAGGTAGATCGGGAGGGTCGAGACGAGCGTCTTTCCTTCGCCGGTCTTCATCTCAGCGATCCCGCCGAAGTGAAGCGCCATGCCGCCCATGAGCTGGACGTCGTAGTGGCGCTGACCGATGGTGCGCTTCGCCGACTCCCGCGTGACGGCAAATGCCTCGACGAGTAGGTCGTTCAGGTCCTCGCCGTTGTCGAGCCGCTCACGGAACTCGACTGTCTTGCCGGCGAGCTCGTCGTCACTCAAAGCCTCTATCTCGGCCTCGAGGCCGTTGATGAGGGGGACGATCGTTTGCAGGCTGCGCACCTTCCGGCCCTCGCCGGCGCGCAACACCTTCGAGAAGACGCTCACAACGTGCCAGTCTAGAGGGCGGCTGAGCTGTTCTTCGCCCAGGCTGGCCCCTCAGGCGGTCGCCGTCAGCCTTATCGGCGTGCGCCGCCGCGGCACCGGCAGCTCCAAGCTGAGCTGGGTACCGGTGAGGTGGTGCGGGGCGGCCGAGTCGATCCTCACCCTGGCAAAGCTGCCGACGGGCACCTCCCCGTCCGCAGCGAAGTGGACGAGCTTGCCCTGCCTGGTCCGGCCCGTGAGTACGTCCGGGTTGCGCTTCGACGGCCCTTCCACCAGGGCTTCTTCAACGCGGCCGATGCGCGCCCGGTTCTTCGCGAGCGACGAACGCTCGAGCACGACCTTCAACCGCTCGAAACGCTCCCCGATCACCCCCTCATCCACGAACCACTCCCGCATCTCGGCAGCACGGGTCCCCGGCCGCGGGGAGAAGATGAACGTGTAGGCGCTGTCGTACTCCGCCTCTGCCACCACCTCGAGAGTGCGGTCGAAATCGTCCTCGGTCTCGCCCGGGAAGCCGACGATGATGTCGGTCGTGACCGCCAGGTCGTCGATGGCCGCGCGGGCCGCCGCCAGCCTCTCGAGGTATCGCTCGGCTGTGTAGCCCCGGCGCATCTCGGCGAGGACGCGGTCGCTCCCGGACTGGAGGGGAAGGTGCAGCTGCTCGCAGACCGCCGGCGTCTCGGCCATGGCGGCGATCGTCTCGGGCCGCAGGTCCTTCGGGTGCGGGCTCGTGAAGCGGATGCGGCGGATGCCTGGGACGGCACCGACCGAGCGGAGCAGGTCGGCGAAGAGCGGGCGCCATGAGTGGGACTTGCTCGAGGCCCAGGTCGTCCCGGCCAGATGAACCGTGCTGGTGCCGGTGGTTGAGTCGCCGGTCGCATCGCGCCTGAGTGCCATCGTGAGGTCCCGCCCGTAGGAGTTGACGTTCTGGCCGAGGAGCGTCACCTCGACGACGCCGTCGGCAGCCAGCCGCTCGACCTCGCCGACGAGGTCGCCGAAGGGACGTGACACCTCAGGCCCGCGCACCGCCGGCACGATGCAGAACGCGCACGAGTTGTCGCACCCGACCTGGATCGTTACCCAAGCGGCGTGCGGGAGGTCGTCCCGGACCGGCATCGCCATCGGGAAGTCGGTCGTGTCCTCCGCCGGCGAGTCGAGAATCTCGACGATTGTCTCGCCCTTCGCCTTTGACTCGTTCAGGAGCTCGACCACGCGTCCGACGTTGAAAGTCCCGAACACGGCGTCGACGTGCGGAGCGCGGCGGGCCAGCTCGTCGCGGTCCTTCTGGGCGAGGCAGCCGCCGACGGCGATCTGCATTCCGGGGTGGCGCTGCTGCACGGACTTCAGGTGCCCGAGGTTGCCGTAGAGCTTGTCGTCGGCGTTCTGGCGGATGCAGCAGGTGTTGAAGACGACGACGTCGGCTTCCTCGAGGTCGTCGGTGCGCTCCATCCCGTCGGCGCGCAAGAGCGCGGCGATGCGCTCGGAGTCGTGCTCGTTCATCTGGCAGCCGAACGTGCGGACCAGGTATTTGCGCTCGGAACCCACATCCCGAGGATACGCGCCCGTACGGCTACCGTTGCCCCGATGCTCTTCGGCGCCCACTTGTCGGCTGCCGGAGGGCTCCTGCCTGCGATCGACCGGGCCGCCGCAGTCGGCGCCGAGGTGATCCAGGTCCACACCCAGAGCCCTCGCGTGTGGAAGCCGAATGCCTACTCGCCTGAGTTGCTGGCCGAGTTCGCCCTGCGGGTGCGGGAGCATCCGAGCGTGGTCTCGACCGTGTGCCATGCGAGCTACCTCATCAACCTCGCCAGCCCGGACCCCGAGCTGCTCGAGAAGTCCCGCGCGTGCCTAGTGAAGAACCTCGAGGTGGCAACCTTGATGGGCGCTTTCGGTCTGGTGTTGCACGCTGGCAGCCATCGAGGGGTGGGTTTCGACGAGGTGCTCGCCGGAGTCGCGCTGGAGTTGGAGCAAGCGCTCGACCACGCCGAGGACCTCCTCGGTGGCCCGTGCTGCCCGTTGTTGATCGAGAACACCGCCGGCGCCGGAGGGACGCTAGGGCGCAGCTTCACCGAGCTCGCCCGGATGATCGAGGCGGCCGGAGGCGACCCTCGGCTCGGGGTCTGCCTCGACACGCAGCACCTCTTCGCCTCGGGCGTGAGCTTCGACAGTCTCGACGACGCCGACGAGGTGCTGCGGTCACTCGACGATGAGGTCGGGCTCGAGCGGCTCGGTTGCCTGCATCTGAACGACTCGAAGGTGCCGCTTGGCTCGAACCGGGACCGCCACGAGAACCTCGGCGAGGGAATGATCGGCCGCCGGGCGCTCGGCTCTCTCCTCGGGCATCCTGTCCTGCAGGCACTCCCCGCAGTGCTCGAGGTGCCCGGTCCGGAGCGCAACGGGCCGACTGCTTTGGATCTTGCGGCGGCGCGGGCGATTCATGCGGCCGGCCTCAGGCGCCGGCACCGGCGAGGTGGTGCCGCCGGGGCTACTCCGCAGCTTCGGCGAGTGCCTCTGCAAGCGCGGGATGGACGAACTGGCTCTCGGCGAGGTCGATGACCCGCAGGTTCGCAGTGACAGCGAGCGCGATGATGCTGACGAGCTCCGCCGCGTGAGCTCCGACGATCGAGCCGCCCAGCACCACACCGGTCGCCGGGTCCGAGACGAGCTTGACGAAACCCCGCGCGTCCCCGTCTATCAGCGCCCGTGAGTTGGCGGCGTACGGCACTTTCGTGACCCTGATCTTGCGGCCGAGGGCAAACGCATCGGCTTCCGCGAGGCCGACATCGGCGATCTCGGGCTCGGTGAAGATCGCCGAGGCCGCCTTGTCGTAGTCGAGGTGGCGGTGAGCACGCGTGTGCAGTCCCATCACGTGCTCGGCGATCTTGTTGCCCTGGATGGAGGCGACGGACGCGAGCGGAAGGCGGCCCGAGAGGTCGCCCCCGGCATAGATGTGGGGAACGTTCGACTGACAGTGGTGATTGACCGGGACGTGCCCGCTCGGGCTCATGTGCACGCCCGCCGCCTCGAGGCCGAGGCCCGCGCTCGCTGGCACCGAGCCTATGCACAGCAGCACGTGACTCGCCTCCACCTGGCGGCCGTCGTCGCAGTGCACCGTCACGGTCTTCTCGCCCCGGTCGATGCCGGTCGCGCGGGCGCCCTTCAAGAGCTTCACTCCCCGCTCGAGGAAGTCCGTCTCTAGCGCGGCGGCAACCTCGGGGTCCTTTTGGGGCAGCACCTGCTGGCGAGAGACGACGAGGGTCACCTCTGAGCCGAGGGACCGGAACATGTGGACGAACTCCACTCCGGTCACGCCTGAGCCCACGACGACGAGGCGCTCGGGGATCTCGGGCGGCGGGTACGCCTGCCTCGTCGTCAGCACGTGCTCGCCGTCGGCCTCGGCCCACTCCGGGATGCGAGGGTAGGAGCCGGTTGCAAGGAGCACCGCGTCTGCGTCCATCTTCTCGGTGGAGTCGGCGCTGTGCGGGCTTATCTCCACCAGGTGCGGGCCCGCCATGCGGGCGCTGCCCTTGATGATCGTGACGCCCTGGCTCTCGAGCTGATCTGTCATGGAGACCGCCAGGCGCGCCTCGATGTCTCGCACCCGCTGGCCGAGGGCGGCCAGGTCCACGCCTGGCCTGAGTGGCTCGAGGCCGAGTGACTCAGCTCGCCGTGCTCGCGACACGAGCGCACCGGTGGCGATCATCGCTTTCGACGGCACGCAGTCCCACAGGTTGGCCGCACCGCCCATGACGTCCCGCTCGACGAGAACCACCTCAGCCCCGAGGCGGGCGGCGGTCGACGCCGCCCGCACGCCAGCGGGCCCGCCCCCGATCACTACGAGACGCACGTGGGGTCCCTCCTCTTCGGCACCCCTGCAGCGTACGCGTGCGGCGGGGGCGGGTGATTTTTCCGATTTTTCAGGCGCTGGACGACAACGTGGTGCATATGCCGTACACAGTTGGCGTCCAGCGTGTGTAATCCGGCCGTTGCGAGAGCTAGCGACCCGCCGGCTCCGGCTTGCGCGCCCCGGCACCAGCCTCGGCCGCCGCAGCCTCCTCGATCCGGGCGATGCGCTCGTCCAGATCGGACAAGAACTCACCCAACCGATCCTGCCGCTCCACGACCCGCTCACGCAGGCCCTGCAGGATCGTGAACCCCTCCGAGAGGATCGCCTCGCGGCGCTCCGCTGGGGGGTCTGACCGGAACTCGGCCTTCAGCCCGTCGAGACGATCGGAGACCGTCAGCTGCTCGGCGATCTCGTCAAGGTCGAGGCCGAGCAGCGTCTGCAGCTCGCGGATGCGCCGAAGGCGCTCGATCTCTGCCGGCCCGTACCTGCGCTGCCCCGTCGCGCTGGGCCTGCTGGAGCTGACGAGGCCGAGCTCCTCGTAGTACCGGAGCGTCCTCGTCGTGGTCCCGAGCAGCTCGGCGGCCTCGCCGATCGACACGGTCTCTCGACGGGTCATCACCCGCTCACCGCCTCGTGGCGATCCCGGCCCAAGCCCGAGCCCGCGGCACCCACGCCGACGATCTCGTCCTCATCCTCGTGCTCACTCTCGTCAGCCGGCTCGAGCGGGGCGAGGAGCGAGCCCGTGGCCTCGACCGACTCGAGCACCTCGCTGTGCACGTACTTGCCACCGGAGATCCACGACGCACCGGCCGCTACGAAACAAGCGATCGCGGCGAAGTCGAACGCCTTGCGCAGGCCTGCCTGGAAAGGTGCGGAGATGAGACCCGGGAAGAAACCCCGCCCGGTCACAAGCGCCCGATGCGCCGCGCTCAGGTGCGTCACCGATGACCCGAGCAGCACGCCGACGGGGTTGTAACCGAGGAACGATGCGAACAGCGTGCCGACCGGCGGGAGGTGGGCTATGCGCGTCGCCTCGGCCGCCGGCACACCAGCCGCCACGAGCCCACCGTATAAGTGCCCCGGCAATCCGGCAGCGAGCCCGAGCACCATGAGCGAGAAGAAGACGCCGATCGACAGCACCATCGCCGAGTTCTGGAACGTCGTGCTCATGCCACCGCCGACGCCGCGCTGGTGAGCCGGCAGGCTGTTCATGACCTGCGCGCGGTTCGGGGAGGAGAACAGGCCCATCGAGGCGCCGAGCAGGAACAGCAGCAGCGCGAACCAGTCATACGAGAAGTTCACGGGCAACGCCTCGATCCCGAGAAACGCACCCCCCGTCAACACCATCCCGAGGGTCGCGAACGGTCTCGCCCCGTGGTGATCCGACAGCCAGCCCGAGGCTGGCCCGGAGACGAGGAAGCCGATCGTGAGAGGCACCATGTAGATGCCCGCCCAGAGCGGGGTCTCCGAGAAGCTGTAGCCGTGAAGCGGCAGCCAGATCCCCTGCAGCCAGATGATCAGCATGAACATGAGCCCGCCCCGCCCGAGCGACGACAGCAGCGAGGCGATGTTTCCCATCGCGAACGCCCGGATCTTGAACAGCGGGAGGTGGAACATCGGCTCGGCCACGTGAAGCTCGATGAAGCAGAATGCGACGAGGACGGCGATCCCGCCGAAGAGGCAAGTGAGCACCGTCGGGCTCGTCCAGCCCATGGTGTGGCCCCCGTAAGGCTGGATCCCGTAGGTGATCCCGACGAGCACGGCGATGAGGCCGACGGCAAACGAGATGTTCCCCCACCAGTCGAGGCGTGCGGGCCGCCGCTCGCCACGCTCCTCGAGCTTGCGCCAGGCCCAGATCGTGCCGAAGACGCCGAAGGGCACCGAGACGAGGAACACGAGGCGCCAGTCCACCGGCGCGAGCAGCCCGCCGACGACGAGGCCGACGAACGAGCCTGCGATGGCGGCCACGTTGTTGATGCCGAGCGCGAGCCCTCGCTGGTTGGTCGGGAAGGCGTCGGTCAGGATGGCGCCGGAGTTCGCCATCAACATCGCCGCGCCGAGCCCCTGCACGACTCGCATGGCGATCAGGTATGAAGCCCCTGCCCCACCGCGCAGCCACACGACCGAGAGCAGGATCGAGCCGAGGGTGAACACGGCGAAGCCGAGCTCGTACATCCTCACCCGCCCGTATATGTCGCCGATCCGGCCGAACGTCACGACGAGCACGGCGGTGACGACGAGGAAGCCCATCAGCATCCAGAGCAGGTAGCTCACGTTCCCCGGGGCGAGCGGGTTGAGCCCGATCCCGCGGAAGATGTCCGGCAGCGCGATGAGGGTGATGGAGGAGTTGATCGTCGCCATCGACATGCCGAGGGTGGTGTTCGATAGGGCGATCCACTTGTACCGCTCGCTGACGGCGGCCTTCTCACGCGCGTGCAACGTCATTTCACGTCAACGTTAGCTTCGTTCGCGAGCGGCTGTGCCGCCGCACCGCCGCACCGCCAAAGCGCATGAGAATGGCGGCATGGTGAAGATCGCCATCGTCGGGACCGAGCTCGCACCGTTGCGGGCGGGCTCAGGAGCGCTCGAACGAGTAGTCCGTGCATGGGCCGACGGTCTCGCGGCGACGTCCGGTATCGACGTCGTCTGCCTGGACGCCGATCCCCTCTCGGGCCTGCCGCTCGACCAGCTGGCAGCGGCCTGCCCCGACTTGCTCGTCCTCAACAACCGGCCGCTGTGGGCCGAGAGGACCGACGTCGCAATCCTTCATGTGCTCCACAACTACCCCGACGCCTGGGGCGAGCAGAGCCAGGACAACCGCAGAGTCCGGCGGGCACTCGAGGGCGCCAGTGGAGTTGCAGCCGTCAGCTCAGCGCTCGCCCGGCACGTCGAGGAGGCCTACCAGCTGACGAGAGGGGTGAGGGAGGTGATGGTGGCGGTTGAGGAGGGTTTCTTCGGGGAGGCCTGGCGCGGGGAAGGTGGACCTGTCGTCTTCCCCAATCGGTTACTGGAAAAGAAGGGCGTCCGCCTGTTCCTCGAGATCGCCGAGCTCCTATCCGAGCGCGGGCATCGGTGCCAGATGTCGCGGCACCTCGCACCGTGGTCGATGCCCACCGACGAGCAGGCCTCACTCCTCGACTTGATCAAGGCCTGTGGCGCAGTCGAGCTCCTGCCGCCGCCAGCGACCCGGGCCGCGATGGCGGCCTGGTATGCGTCAGCCGGTGTCGTCGTCTGCCCGTCGGTCCGGCCCGAAGGCCTCGGTCTTGTCGCGCTCGAGGCACAAGCGGTGGGTGCGCCCCTCGTGACGAGCGGGCTCGGCGGCCTCGCGGAGGCCACCTTCCCGCCGAACGAGATCGTCGCCAGTCTTGACCCTGAGGAGTGGTGCGGCGCGGTCGAGCGGGCGTTAGCGCGCCCGACCGCGAGAGGACCTCGCCAGCGGGTCGAGGAGTTTTACAGCCACGATGCGGCTGTCTCCTCGATCGTGGAGGTCACGATGCGGATCCAGACACGAACGACGCTTATGTGAACGGCCGATACTAAATGGGTGAACGGTCGATACTAATAGGTGAACGGCCGATGACGAAAAGAAGCTGTTCTCCCTGGTAGCGAGGCCGGGCCGGGACCCATAGTATGGTCGTCACTACCCCTTCTAGGCATAAGGAAGTCGCATGCGAGCGTCGCTCTGGGCAAAGTCCGCCGTACTGACGGCGATATCTCTCTTGGCGTTGGGGGCACCTCTGATGGTCGGAGTGAGTGCCGCTTCGGGACCGACGAACCCGCCGTGGGAACCAGACGCCAACGCCGCTCCCCCCTACGGGAATTTGGTCTTCTACGCTGCCGATGGCAAGGAAGTGACCAGCGGTACCAACCTGTCGAGTCCGTTCGCCTTTGCTGTCGCAGTGACGGCGGCCGACACCGGGGCGACGAAAGCGACTGTCAACTTCTACAACCCCCAGCCGGGGGTCGTGCCGGCCAACTGGACCGGAACCGCCGAGACCGGCCCGACGACCTTCAGCCCCGCTGCCAGCCTGCCTGCCGGCACGCCCGCCGACATCGCGGCCTACGCTCCTACGTATCCGGTCTCGGCCACCTCGACAGCGGACATCAGCACGTGGCTGTCGTCCAACATCCCCAGCAAAACGACCGGCTACGCCAAGACCATCCAGGTCCGCCTGACCGACACGGGTCCGCGCGGCGCCGGCAACGCGCCCGACACCTATTGGGAAACCGACATCGGCTACAACACCACATCGTCGTCGATCACCGTCGACGGCACGACCGTCCCGGCGAACGGCTGGGCCCAGCTGTTCCCGCTGGTCAGCCCTTCCACCACATCCCTGGCGGCCTCGCCCCCCAGCCCTCAGCGCTCCGGCACCCAGGTGACCCTGAAGGCCACTGTGACACCCTCCAGCGCCGCGGGCGTGGTCCAGTTCTACGACGGCACGAAAATGCTGGGCTCCCCGGTGAACGTCACGGCCGGCACAGCAACGATGGTCATCACCCCCGCCGTTGGCGTCCACAGCTACACCGCCGCCTTCGTGCCCAACCTGGGCGATGAGACCGCACCCAACACCACCACAGCGACGATCATCGGAGGATCCACGTCGAAGTCGGTTCCGTACACGATCACTTCTTCGACTCCGACAGTGACGGTGACCAAGATCTCGCGGACGCGGCTTGGCCAGGGTGCATCCGACATCGGCGTCACCGTCACCGGCACCGAGTTCGTCACCGGGGCCAAGGTCACCGTCGCGGGTATCAGCTTCTCGTCGGTGAAAGTGGTCAACTCAACCTCCATCACCGCCAAAGCGAAGGTCGCGTCGTCCGCGAAGGTCGGAGCCGCCACTATCACCGTCGCCGACTCGAACGGCTCGGGTTCGTGCACCAAGTGCCTCACCATCGTCGCCGCCCCCAAGGTGAAGTCGATCAAGCCGTCGTCGTTGAAACCCGGAACGTCGACGTCGGTGACGATCACAGGCACCGGTTACGTGAGCGGAGCGACCGTCACAGGTCCCACTGGGGTGACGTTCAGCAAGGTCAAGGTGGTCAGTTCCACCAGGATCACGGCGACCGTGAAGGTGGCCACCAACGCGAAGGCAGGCAAGGACCTGCCGGTCACCGTTATCAACGGTGTCGCCGACGGCAAGGGTCAGGGAACTGGCAAGATCTTGACAATCACCTGACGGCCAGGATGCGCCGAGCGGCCCAGGCCCGTGTTACCCTGCCGCCGAAATGCTCCCGAGGAAGACCCCGCTAAAGGCCGCGCCGATCGTGCTTACCAGTTTGGATGCCACCCTGAGCACTCGTACATCAAGAACCCGGCCGGGCAAGCTGGGGGCAGCAGTGCTGATCTTCCTCCTACCGCTGGCGGCCGCGGCGTGCAGTTCGGATACCGGTCCCCGGCTGCTAACTGCTCGCCAGTTGACGACCAAGATCTTGCCCGCCCCCGACGGTTATGAGGTCGACCCCACACCGCATGCCTCTGGTGCCATAACCCGGGCACTGTTCGACCAGTTCGGCGGGGTAGGGTCGCCATCGAAGCTCGGGTTCGTCGTCGGCTTCAAGCAGAGCTACCTGAACCCCGGCACAGAAGAAGCGCTGATCGTCACGGTGATCGAGTTCATGTCCTCCAGAGACGCCAGCACCTATTTCGCCCAGACGAGACCGAGCACCCTCAGCTATGCAGGGGCCACGCTCCAGCCTTTCCCTGGCGTTCCAGGCGCTTTCGAGGCGGACGGCACCAAGCCTTATAACCACGGCTACTACCACGCCATCGTCGACACCGCCAACAACTTCTACTTCCAGATCGCGTACGCAGCCCCCGAGTCGACGTCGGCGCCAGTGGAGCTCGGCTCCTGGGCCGGACTGGAGTACACGGTCCTAAAGCGGAGCTGATCCGACGTGTCGCATCGAATTCACCTGCGCGCAACCTTCCTGTTACCTCCGCTACATCGGACGGTCGGGTCGGCTCCCTACAATCCTCGGTCAGACCCGTAAGGACTCACCAGGGAGAGGGAAGGAGCCGGCTTGTCGGCGATCCAAGAGATCGGGCCAGAGTCGCTCGTGTCGAGTCCGCAACTGACGTCCGCGATCAGGGGTGCCCGACTCGACGCGATCAATGTATCGGCCTGGTTCGGCACCAACCGGGTTCTGAGCCGGGTGTCGCTTTCCATGCCGCCTGGCACCGTCACCGCTCTTATCGGCCCGTCTGGTTGCGGCAAGTCGACTTTCCTGCGGATCCTCAACCGCATGCACGAGCTGGTGCCCTCGGCCAAGCTGGCAGGCCAGGTCAACCTAAGCGGCCAGGATATCTACGCCGCAGGCCAGCGCATCACCGAGACCCGCAAAAGGATCGGGATGGTGTTCCAAAAACCGAATCCTTTCCCCACGATGTCGATCGCCGAGAACGTGACTGCCGGGTTGAAACTGGTCGGAGCCAAGGTGAGCCGATCGGAACGAGAAGAGCTCATCGAGCGGTCGCTGATCAGGGCCGGGCTGTGGAGCGAGGTCCGTAATCGCCTCCGTGATCCGGGAGGTGCTCTCTCAGGCGGGCAGCAGCAGCGGCTCTGCATCGCTCGTGCGCTAGCGGTCGATCCCATGGTCCTGCTCATGGACGAACCCTGTTCCGCGCTGGACCCAACGTCCACCAGAAGGATCGAGGATACGATCCACGAGATAAAGGATGAGGTGACGGTCGTGATCGTCACCCACAACATGCAGCAGGCCGCCCGCGTGTCCGAGCAGTGCGCCTTCTTCCTTGCCCAGCAGGGCACGCCTGGAGTCATCGTCGAGGCAGGGACGACGGAGAAGATCTTCAACTCACCCGACGATCCGCGCACCGAGGACTACGTCAATGGTCGCTTCGGCTGAACCACCTAGTCTCCTCGACTCCCTCGATCAGCCAATCAGCCCGCAGGCGACCAACCCACTGGTCGATCGCATGTTCCACCTGGTGGTGCGAGGGATAGCCGGCTTGGTCCTCGTTATCTTCGGGTCGATCGGGGTCTTCCTCGCGTACCAGTCGATACCGACATTCCGTCGCTACGGTTGGACCTTCCTGACCCAGTCCCAATGGAACCCGGAACTGAACAAAGTCGGGATCTCATCCACTCTCCTCGGCACCGTGGAGGTGGCGCTCGTGGCGCTCGTTGTGGCCTTTCCGATCGCGCTCGCCACGGCCCTGTTCATCAGCGAGTACACCCCGCTGCGGATCAAGGGCTTGCTGGTGGCGCTCGTCGACTTGATGGCCGCCGTCCCGAGCGTGATCTACGGCGCCTGGGGCTTCTTCCTCCTGATGCCCCACGCCTCGCTGTCCTCTCGCTGGATCAGCGAGTACTTCGGCTGGATCCCGATCTTCAAGGTCGACACCAACCCGGCGGCCGCCACATGGGCCCAGTCGCGCTTTGTCAACTCAGCGTTCATCGCTGGGCTCTGCGTGTCGATGATGGTGATACCAATCGCGTGCTCGGTCATGCGAGGCGTCTTCGCCGAGGCACCTCTCGGCGAGCGTGAGGCCGCATACGCATTGGGGTCGACCAAGTGGGGGATGATCAGGACCGTGGTGCTGCCCTTCGGGCGGGGTGGCATCATCGGGGGCACCATGCTGGGGCTGGGGCGAGCTCTCGGCGAGACCATCGCGGTGCTGTTCATCATCTCCCTTACCTTCAACGTCAACTTCCATATTCTCCAGAACGGGACGAGCACGATCTCCGCTCTGATCGCCAACGACTTCGGAGAATCGACCAGTTCCCAGCTAGCGGCGCTGCTCACCGCCGGGCTGGTCCTCTTCATCATGACCCTCGGCGTCAACACCATCGCCGCCCTATTCATCACCCGCAGCCGAAGCGGCGCGGCTACCGAGATCTAGTCGTGTCCGATGGCTACTGACGCGGTCCTTGCAAGAGTCGATCCCGCCGCGGTGGCGCAGGCGGCGGCCGAGCTGTCGGGTGTGGGCGGCGCGGCCGCCCCCCCGCCAGAGGAGGACGCGCCGCGCCCGCTCCGGCAAGTGGCCCCGGAAGATGTCTACGCGGTTGTCGGATCGTTGGTGGGATCCTTCGGTCTCGTCTGGTTGGTGTTCTCCTATCTCCTTCCGCTTAGTGGCGACGTCGGCTTCGCTCTGTGCTGGGACGTCGCCTTCCTTGCCATGTACGCCGGCGTTACCGCCCGCAGCCATCCGCGCCCGGTCGTGGTCAGCAGGGTCGTGGCCGCTGTCATCGTCGGGCTCGCAGTGCTGGTGGGTTTCGTTCTCATGACCGTCGTGGTCTACGTAGTGGCCCACGGGTTCGACGCCGTGCGTCATCTCAACTTCTTCACCCAATCGGCCTCAGCCGGCTCGCTGACCGGGACCTACACACAGGGCGGGATCTTTAACGCCCTGGTCGGATCGCTGATACAGGTCGGCATCGCGCTAGCCATCGCCCTTCCCCTCGGGATAGGCACGGCGGTGTTCATGACCGAGACGCGCGGCTGGTTCGTCAGATTGGTACGGACCGTTGTGGAGGCCATGACGGCCGTCCCCGACCTCCTCGCCGGTTTGTTCATCTACGTCGTGTTTGTCCTACCGTTTCACGGTAACTACCCGTGGGGGCATAAGAACGGATTAGCGGTCTCCTTGGCCCTGGCGGTGGCTGGTACGCCGATCATCGCCCGCTCGGCGGAGGTGGCACTTCGCGTCGTGCCCGGAGGCTTGCGCGAGGCCGGTCTCGCCCTCGGGGCAGCACACTGGCACACTGTCAGGCGGATCGTGCTGCCCACGGCCCGGCCGGGACTTGCGACTGCTTTGATCCTGGCCGTGGCCCGGATGATCGGTGAGAGCGCGCCACTGCTGATCGTGTCGGGCTTCACCACCTTCTACAACAGCAATCCCTTGGACGGCCAGCCGATGATCTCGTTGCCGCTCTACGTGTACGAGACCCTCCGCAGTGGGCAGCCGGCAGAGATCGTACGAGGGTTCGGCGCAGCGGTCGTGTTGCTGTTCATCGTCTTCATCCTGTTCGCCGCGACGAGAGTGCTTGCGCGTCAGAGGGTAAGCACCCGATGACCGCTGCCTCTTCC
>JBKQLZ010000107.1:0-18396 GCA_052146895.1 Acidimicrobiales bacterium | reverse complement strand
TTCGGAACGTCCCAGCTCCGAAAGCCGAGGCCGGTGCGGCGGCCGGTGCGGCGGCCGCTGGTGGCACGACCGGAGCGAGCGGGCTGATCGTCGCGAGCACTTCGATCCGGTCGCCGACAGCCTTGGCGTCCTCTTCTTCGAGGCCCGACAGCAGCGAGCGATAATGCGCGCTCCGCTCCATCAGCTCCTCGTGTGTGCCAACTTCGATCACGCGGCCCTCGTCGAGCACGGCGATCCGGTCGGCGAGGTGGAGCGTGGACCGCCGGTGCGCGACGAGCAGCGTCGTACGGGTCTTCATGATCACGCGCAACGCAGCGTGAATCCGCGCCTCCACCTTCGCGTCGACTGCGCTCGTGGCGTCGTCGAGGATCAGGATGCGCGGATCGGACAAGATGGCCCTCGCGAGCGCCACACGCTGGCGCTGCCCTCCGGACAGCGTGAGCCCACGCTCACCCACGACCGTGTCGTACCCCCTCGGCAGCTCCGCGATGAAGCCGTGCGCCTCTGCCGCCCGCGCAGCAGCCTCGATCTGCTCTTGCGTCGCACCAGGGTTGCCGTAGGCGATGTTGGACCTCACAGTGTCGGAGAAGAGGAAGCAGTCTTCGAACACGACGCCGATCTGGCGACGAAGCGACGCCAGCGCGACGTCCCGGACGTCGTGCCCGTCGACACGGACGGTGCCCGCGGTCACCTCGTAGAAACGCGGCACAGTCATCGCCATAGTCGACTTCCCGCTCCCGCTCCGCCCGACGAGAGCGACGGTCTCCCCCGGGGCGATCCGGAGGTCGATGCCTTGAAGGACGAGAGGACCACCGTCATAGGAGAGCTCGACGTTGTCGAAGACGATCTCCCCGGCGAGCGTCGGGAGCTCGATGGCATCGGGCGGATCAGAGATCTCCGGCTTCAAGTCGAGGAGCTGGAAGATGCGCTCTATCCCGGCGCGGGCCTGCTGGCCGATGGTCAGGATCCCGGCCAGCATGCGTGCTGGCGCGACCATCTGAGTCAGATAGGTCGAGAACGCGAGAAACGTCCCGAGCGAGATCTCGTGGCGCAACGCGAGGTACCCGCCGAGCGCCAGGACCGCGACCTGACCGAGGCTCGGGATCGCCTGCAACAGAGGCTGGTACCTCGACTGGAGCCGAACCGCACGCATCTGGGAGCCGTAGAGCCGTGTCGTCGCCGCGACGACACGCTCGACCTCGCGGCGCTCTTGCCCGAACGCCTTCACGACACGAACGCCGTTCACGTCCTCGTCGACTATCTGCGCGACGTCGCCCTCTTTCTGCTGCCCGTCCCACGTGGCGGGGAACACCCGCCAGCGCATGCGGTAGGAGATGAACAGCAACGTCGGCGCGACAAGCATGCTGACGATGGCGAGCAACGGGGACAGGTACAGCATCACCCCGAGCGACAGCACGAGCATGAGGACGTTGCCGCTCATTATCGGCAAGAAGCTGAGGAGTCCTTGCACGAGAGTCGAGTCCGAGTTCGCCCGCGCCACGAGCTGGCCCGTAGGCATCCTGTCGAGGTTGGAGAAATCGAGAGTCTGAAGGTGCTCGTGCATGGCATTGCGAAGGTCGAACTGAACGTCGAGCGCCACGCGGCCGCCGCGATACCTCCGGAAGTAGGCACCGACGAACGTCACGACGCCGAGGCCGAGCAGGATGGCGATCCAGGGCGCGAGGGGCGAGGAGTGACGAAGGATCACGTTGTCGACGATCTGGCGCTCGACGAGCGGGACGATCACCTGTGCGACGCTGCCGACGATGGCACCGGCGAACGCGATGACCAGGTTGCGCTTGTGACGGAGAAGGTAGACACCTAGCCGCCGAACCCAGCCCTTCGGGGCGGCACCGGTGTCTCGGCTGCGTCCGGTCGGCTTGGCCAGCGACGCAGGTGCGCTCGAGCTCACCTGCGGCGCTCCGCGGCTGCCTCGTCGATCGCCGCTCCGAGGGCCACGAGGCTTGCGATCACATCGTCGCGCTGCCCGGTTCGCAAGGCGAGCGCTTCGAGAGAGGTGGTCATGGCAGCTTCGGCCCCGGCCAGGAGCTGCCGCCCGGCGTCCGTGAGGTTCAGCTGGATCGCCCGCTGGTCTCCGGCCACGCCTGAGCGGGCGAGCAGCCCGCGGGAGCAGAGCGCGTCGACCGAAGCGCTCACTGTCGGCTTCCCGAGCGCAAGGCGTGCGGCGACCCGGCTCGCGCGCTCATCTCCCGCTGCCACCGCCGACAGAACCCGGAAGTGAGCCAGGCTCAGGCCACCCGAGGCGCGCTCCATCACTCTCGATGCCTTGGTGAGGGCGACGACAGCTTCGACGGATCGCTTGTCGGGCACGCCCGGAGTCTAGAGGCGATGGTTCGTCTATCGAACCATCTTCCTATTCGCTGCTAGCGGTCAGACTGAGTCCGCCGGCGGTTCAGCCTCTGTTGAGGATTCGTCCTCGGCAAGCGGCTCGGCCTCTGCTGGCGGCTCGGCCTCTGCCACAGGAGCGGCCTCTGCCACAGGAGCGGGCGCGTACACCGGGGCTTCGGCCGGCATAGGCGCGGCCATCGGCATGCCGCCAGCTGTCGGCATCGTCTCGGTCGGTGTCGGGGCCGCACCTCCGGTGGCGCCGGCGCCAGCTTTCGCCCAGGGGAGCGCTTCGCCGGTGGCGCGGAACACGAGGAACGCGCACACCGCTTGCACGATCCCGACGATCAGCGTGCCGATCATGCCGAAGCGAGGGCCATAGCTGAAGCCGAGAACGCCTCCCCTCGGCACCGTCAGCCAACGAAGGGCGACTATCACCGTCCCGAGGCCCGAGGCAGCCAGCACGACAAGCGCCGGGCTGACGGGGATTCCCCCGAAGTTCACACCGGAACGCTGCAATACGAGATACACGCCGGCCGCAATGATGAGGAGGGCACCGAACCAGCCGTAGCTCGTGCTCCATCCGCTGACCGAGGCGCTGTAGATCCCATCCGAGAACCCGTACCAGGGAAGAAAGAGCAAGATCAAGGCCAAGACGGAGGCTCCTGCAACTATTCGGTCCAGCGTTGACAGGTTCTTTACGTCGAACGCGGCAGCCATTAGAGCTCCTTATGTCGGCAAGTTGTCGACACCATACCTCGCGCCGTGCAAATCGCGGCGGACTAAGAGAGGCGAGTCACCCTGCGCACCAGCACTCGGCGACGCGACGAAAGTCACGGCCGATGTCGCTGCGGCCGACCTGCATGCACAGCAGCCCGGTCGACACCCGCCGCGGCGCTCCGCGTCACGATGTCAATATGATCGCATCATGATGCTAGGCTGAGCCCGTGCGCACTACCGTGACCCTCGACGATGACGTGATGGCGGCGGTGGAAGACCTCCGCCGGCGAGAAGGCACTGGTCTGAGTGACGCTGTAAATCGCCTGGTCCGAGCAGGACTTGCCCGCCAGACAAGACCGGAGGCGTATCACCATGAGACAGCGGACCTCGGGCTGAAGCTCGACGTCACCAACATCGCCGACGTGCTCGAGCTACTCGACGAGACCTGATGCTTGTCGACGCCAATCTGCTGCTTTATGCCGTCGATGCTCGCAGCCCGTACCACGAGCCAGCTTCGGCGTGGTTCGAGGCCGTGATCAACGGCGATCAACGTGTCGGGATTCCTTGGCAGACGATCGGCGCGTTTCTTCGCATCAGCACGCATCCACGCGTCGTTGAGAACCCGCTTTCTTCTGCCCGGGCCCTGGCCTACGTCCAGTCCTGGCTGTCAGCAGAGACGGTCTGGGTGCCGCCCGCCAGCGACCGAACGGCCTCGGTGCTGAGACGGCTCATGTCCCGCCATGCCATTACCGCCAACCTCGTCACCGATGCCCAACTGGCCGCTCTCGCCATAGAGCACGGGCTTGTCCTGTTCTCCACCGACACCGACTTCGCCCGTTTCGACGAGCTCCGCTGGCACAATCCCCTGTCACCGTGATGACGCCACCCGGTTGGTACCCGGACCCGTGGCGCATGGCGCCGTGGCGTTGGTGGGATGGCACGAGCTGGACCGGACAGGTCTACGGCCAGGCGTATCCACAGGGCGCCGCTCTAGCGGGGGGACAGCTGCTCGCCACCGCACGCGCGACCGAGGAACGCTGGTGGCCGCGGGCCCGGGTTGCCGTTGGCGTCTTCGCCGCCTTGTCGGTCGCACAGTGCGGCGTGTTCCTCGGGGTGGATCATCGTTTTCTGGCGCAGATTCACAAGTTCATACGTTTCGTGCACAGCAACAATCCGAACAAGCACTTCTACTTCAACGCATCACTCCCGGGCTATGCCGGCCTCAGCAACCTTGCATCGCTCTTGTTGCTCATGACGGGCGTCGTGTTCCTGATATGGCAGTCCGATGCCGCCAACGTCGCCCACGGCCTCGGTTACCCGGCGAGACACTCGCCCGGGCTCGGGGTGGCCTCGTGGTTCATACCGATCATCAACCTCTGGTTTCCCTACCAGGCGCTCACCGATTGCCTTCCTCCCTCCCACCCCCTGCGACGAATGGGACTGTGGGCGTGGCTCGCTTACCTCGGAGCCGGGCTCTTCGACGCCGCTGCCGCTATCACGGCGATCTGGAGCGTCGGCATCGCGATCGGCGTTCTCATTCTCGCAATCGCGTGCTGGGTCTCGGCGGTCCTGTTGGGCTGCAAGCTCATAGCTGCCATCAACGAGAGCCACCGTCAGGCGTCAGACCCGGTCCGGTTGTGATCTGAGTGACATCGGCGCAGCAGCCTGACGCGCAGCGCGGTGGCGCCGTGCTCATCTTCGACGGCGTCTGCGGATTTTGCACCACGACTGCCAACTGGGCGCAGAAGGGATTCCGCCACGGCGAGCGCGCAGAGGCTTGGCAGCTGCTCGGCGATCAGGTCCTCGAATCGTTCGGGCTGTCGAGGGCGGACGTTCAGCAAGCTGCCTGGTGGGTCGGAGCCGACGGTGTGCGCGAGCGCGGTCACCGCGCCGCCGGGCGGGCACTGCAGGCGGGGGGCGGATGGCGTGCCGCGGTTGGCTGGCTCGCCCTGACGCCGCCGACGAGCTGGCTCGCGGCGGGCGCCTACCGGCTCGTCGTGCGCTGGCGCTACCGATTGCCAGGCGGGACGCCGGCCTGCCAGCTCGCGGTAAAGGATCCAGACGGTCGCCGCTAGCCCAGCCGACGCCGCTTGCGCCAAGAAGGAGCCATGATGGATCTCGGAGCGGTTCTGGTCCGCTCCCGGCGCTTCAAGCCATCGAGTCCAGTATCTCGCCGACGAGCTCGATGCTCGTGTCCGGATGGAGAAACGCAAAGCGTGCCACCGGCTCGCCCTCCCACGCGCTCGGCGTGACGAGCGCTCGCTGCGAGCGTAGGAGATCCGACGACCACGCCCGGTACGTGGCTGCGTCCCATCCAGGTCTGCGGAACAGCACGACCGAGAGATCTGGCGGACGGACCAGCTCGAGGTGTGGCGCCTCGTCGATCAGGGCGGCGGCCCGACGGGCGGTCTCGAGCGCCCGCTCGACCGCGTCCCGGTATACCGCGAGCCCGTTCACCGCGAGCGAGAACCAGAACGGCAGGCCTCGGGCGCGCCTCGTCAGATGGAATGCGAAATCGCCCGGGTTCCAAGCCTCTGCTGACTGGTCCTCTTCGTGCATCACTTCGAGATACGACGCATGTTGAGTGAAGACGTCGCTCGCGAGCCGCGGCTCCCGGTAGATCAGCGCGGCGCAGTCGTACGGCGCGAAGAGCCACTTGTGAGGGTCGACGACGAGCGAGTCGGCGAGGGAGATGCCATCGAACAGAGCCCGCTTGCCCGGAGAGAGCAGCGCGGCACCGCCATAGGCGCCGTCCACATGGAACCACAGACCGTGCTCTGCCGCGACGGCCCCGATGCCTGCGAGGTCGTCCACGATGCCGCCGTTCGTCGTCCCCGCCGTGCCCACGACGGCGACGACGTCGTCGCTCGACGGATCGCCATCGAGCGCTGCTGCGAGCTCGGCGGCCGTGAGGCGGTGGTCGGCAACGGGCACGACCAGCGCCTCCATCCCGGCGACACGAAGCGCGAGTTGAACCGAGGCATGTGCCTCCTGGCTCACCGCGACACGAGCCCGGGGCACCTGAGCGCCGCGGCGAGCGGCCGCTGTCTCGCGCGCGACGACGAGGGCGGACAGATTGCCCGCCGATCCCCCTGCCACGAAACACCCGCCGGAGCTCACAGGCAGTCCTGCAAGATCCGCAAGACAACCGAGCGCCTGGTTCTCCGCCACGACGACACCGGCGGCTTCGAACCAGGACGTCGCCGGGTACGCCGCGCTCGAGACGACCATGTCGAAAAGAAGAGAGGCCTTCGACGGCGCCGAAGGGATGAACGCCATGTAGCGCGAACAGTCGGTCGAAAGGATCGAGGTGGAGAGCTCATCGACGAAGATTCCGAGCACCTCCTCGGCGTCGCGGCCCTCTTCGGTGATCAGCCCGTCGAGCGCGCCGTGGCGGGGCGGCTCGAGCCCTCCGAAGTCGAGGGGCACGGGATCGAGGGCGAGCCGGCGGCGGCAGAAGTCGAGCACGAGCTCGGTCATCCGCGCGTCGTAGGTGAACATTGGGTGATTCAATCTTCCTCCCGTGTGACAGCCGGCTGGTCGCGCTCGACCAGCCGGCTGAGCTGCGCGGCTCGGATCGCCGCCGTCTGACCCTGAACCAGGAGGAACAATGCCTCGCGCCCCAACCTCTGGGCGCTCGCCTCACGAACCATGCTCCGGCCACCGCCGGCGGCAATGAGCATGGCAGCAACCTCGAGCGCGAGCAGAGACGCACGAGCACGCGCGTCCGGAAGCTCGCCTTCAGACGCCGATACGAGTGCGGCTCGCACGGGCTCGAGCTCGATGTCCCGCCCGTTCTCACCGAGCATTGTCAAGCAACGTCTCGCGACGCCAAGCGACAGGAAGCCATTCGTCCGCAGCCCGGCGGCATCCTTCGCCAGCCACTCCTCGAGCGGCTGGACCTCGGTCACGCGCGAGTCGGGCACCTGGTGCCCTGAGAAGCGAAGCGCGACGGTGGCAGAAGCGTTCACCGCTGCGAGCTCGAGTCGGGACGCGTCAAGAGTGGCCGAGGCGACGGCGTCCACGAGCAGCCAGACGATGTCGGACCCGAGCCGCGCGGCGACGTGCACGACGTCTATCAAGCCCCAACCGGTCACGAGCGGGGCGAGCCCGTCGACGCGGTACCCGCCGCCCACCGGGGTCGCGGTCAAGCTCGGGCTACCGGGGTGGCGCAGGTGGCTGAAAGCGATGCCTGACCGGCGCGCGCCCGAGGCAAGCGGTCGTGCCCACTCGTCATGTAGCGGCCCTTCGAGGCGAGATATGAGCCCCGCTGTCGACAGATGCTGGATCCAGACGAACGTGGTCGTGAGGCAGCCTCCGGCAAGGGTCTCGATCACCGCCTCCCCCGCTTCGCGGTCGAGCTCGAGCCCGCCTACTTCCCGGGTCGCGAATAGCCCGTAGAGACCGGCTCCGGCAAGGGCATCGAGCAGCTCTACCGGGACTGCCCGGGCCAGGTCGGTCTTGATCGCGGCTGGGAAGAGCAGGTGCTCGGCTATCTCTTCTGCAGCTGCGACGGCGTCCTCACCACGATTCGCGCTCGCGTTCAGCGCCAACCGCTGCACCTCCGGACCATCACGGCGCTAACCCTTTGCGAACGCAGCGATGTCCCGAGCCGTGTCACGGCTGATCTCGGGGCACGCGATCGTGAAGATCTCGGTGCCGTGCATCGTGCCCATCATCTGCCGGCACCGGGCAGCGACTCCAGCGCTCATCAGCAGGCGGTAGAAGTTGATGCCTTCGTCTCGCAGCGGATCGCATTCGTTCACGTTGATGACCGTCGGCGGGAAGCCCACAACGTCATCGACGGTCGCGAAACCCGGCCAGGCGAGTGGGTTGCGCTCGTTGAAGGCCTCGATGCCGTAGCCGAGAGCACCCCGGTTGTTGTGAAGGTCGAGCAGGATCCCGTTGTTCTCCGTGGAGGAGGGGTTCTCCGGGAGAGGCCACTCTCCGGCGATGTAGGGGCAGAGAGCGTAGAGACCCTTGATCAGGCCGAGGTCGTCGTCTTGCTTCAGCTTGAGGCCGGTCGCGAGCGTCAGGTTGCCGCCACCGCTCTCGCCGGCGACGACGATCCGCTCCGGATCGATGCCGAGCTGGGCTGCGTTGGCGGCGACCCATCTCAACCCTGAGAGGCAGTCGTTCAGCCCAGCAGGGAACGGCTCGACCTCGGGTACCGAGGAAGGGGCGACGCAATTGCGGAAGTCGACCATGACCACGGCGACGCCGTTCGCCGCAATCAGCTTTCCCCACCCGCGGTACATCCCGTCGTAGCACGACAGGCTCGCCATGCCGCCTCCATGGATGTAGTACACGCATGCAACGGTCGCGTCGTTGTCCGGGCGGATCACCTGCAGGTTGATGGTGTTGCCGTCGGGCGCCGAGACGACCTTCTCGGTATGGACCCGAAGCCCGGCTGACGGGGCCGCCTCTTCGGTGTCGCAGAGGTCCATGAACGCCCGGACGAGCTCGGCCTCCTCGCGAGCGGCGTCGGAGTTGGCCTCGGCGAGGAGCGCCTCGCGGCTTTCGGCGTTGGTCGACTCAAAGTGGGGGAAGCCCGACAGGATCGCCTTGATCCTGGGGTCGATCCGGTTGTCACCTGCGATGTCGTACGCCATTGTTGGAGCCTCTCCTCGGTCGCGCTCTTGGGCTGCCGTGCGGTATCTGTCCGACGACGTTACGGGAAGTCGGAGCCGGATGCCTGAGCTGCGGCAGCGCGCCTCTCTAGAGGCGGGCAAAGAGCCGCTCGGCCTGCTCTCGAGCCTTTCGCCGGATCTCGACAGGATCGACGCGGGTCGGGCGGCCACCGGCCAGAACGACCTCACCGCCGACCACCACCTCGGTCGGCGAGATCCCCGGCGTGAAGGCCACGTGGAACGGTTCGACAGGGTCGTAGGACCACGTGACGGAGTCCTCTGCCACCTCGGGGAAGAGCTCTTCCCCTCCGCGCAACCACGCCCATGGGAGCTCCGGGCTCGCCGTGACGTCGTGTTCGCGCAAGCGGGCGTACGCGATGGCGAACTCCTCCAGCATGTCGGCGCCGATGCCGTCAGTGCCGAGCACGACGCGGTTGTCGTAACGCGACGGCACGGCATAACCGACGCCGTTGTTCATGTTCGACCGCACGTTGTGGGCAATGGTTCCTCGCAGCGGGCGATCCAGGTGCACACAGTGCGCGAGCAGCCAGCTGTCGTCGCTGACCGCCTCGAGACGAGCGCCCGCCCCCCGGTCGACCGTGCCCTCGGCCACGTGGACGTGGACTCCTGCTCCGACGTCGGAGGCCAGTCCGGCGACCGCCTCGAGGGTCGCGTCGGAAAGAGTAAAACAGGCGTGCGCGCCGACGTAGCCCCTCCCGCCTGCCCGGAGGTACCGCTCGTTCTCCGCCAGGCCGGCCTTCGTGCCATCCTTGCCGTTGCGGTCGGTGACCTCGTAGCAGCAGGAGACCCGGACCCCAACCTCGGCGCACGCGTCTGCGATCACCGAAAGCGACCCCTCGATCGCCTGAGGCGAGGAGTGGTGGTCGATGATCGCGGTCGTGCCCGCCTCGAGTGCCTCGAGTGCGCCGAGCATCGCCGACCACCGGATCATCTCGAGATCGAGCGCCTGGTCGAGCCGCCACCAGATGAGCTCGAGAATCTCGTCGAAGTTCGTTGGTACCCGCGGCGGGGCTGGCATCCCACGAGCCAGGGCGGAGTAGAGATGGTGGTGACCGCAGACGAGGCCCGGGGTCGTCGCCGTGCCCGCCTCACTCATCCGCGGATCCAGGAGCAGTCCCGGCGAGCGAGCGCATGGGAAGGCTGCTCCGCCAGGCGCCGTCGGAGTCGTGCAGGGCGGCGGCCACAGCTCCCGCGGTGGGGACGAGTCCGATCTCGCCCACGCCCTTCACCCCGTAGGGAGCCTTCGGCTGGGCACACTCGACGAGGATCGTCTCGATGTCTGGCACGTCCTTGGCTCTGATGATCCCGAGGCTGCGAAGCGTCATCTTCGTCGGGCGACCCGTCTCGTCGGCCGGGAAGTCTTCCGAGAGCGCGTATCCGAGGCCCATGTGCACCGCTCCTTCGATCTGGCCCTCGCAGAGCATGGGGTTGATCGCGCGCCCCACGTCGTGCGCTGCCACCACACGCTCGATCTGGCCCGTGGCACGATCGGCGACGACGAGTTGAGCGGCGTACCCGAACGCCGAGTGGATCACCGGGTGCTCGAGTCCCTCATCGAGGGAGTTCGTCCAGTCGACTCGCCACTCGCCCTCGTATTCGACGCCAGGCCTGCACCCGTCCGCCAGCGCCTTGCGGCAGGCGTCCTGGACGCTGCCTGCGCCCATGAGAGTCCCGCGCGAGCCAGTGGTCTGACCGGCGCCGAGCTCTCGGGTGGTGTCGACGACGACTCGGACGCGCCCCGGGTCGACGCCGAGCTCTTCCACGACGACCTGGACGACGACTGTGTGGATGCCCTGGCCCATCTCGGTCCAGCAGTGCCGGACCTCGACGTCGCCGTCGTCGAGGACGCGCACCGTCGCCTTCGCCACCTCCAAGAAACCGTTGCCGAGCCCGGAGTTCTTGAGGCCGAGACCGATTCCGACCGCCTTGCCGGCGGCGCGGGCATCCCCGTAAGCCTGCTCGAGCGCCTCGAGGCAGGCGCGGGCGCCTGCGGCTCCGTCGTCCATCACCTGGCCAGGCCCCCAGACGTCGCCCGGCCCGATGACGTTGCGCTTGCGGATCTCGAGCCCGGACAGCCCGGCCTTCTCCGCCAGGCGGTCCATCACGCCCTCCATGGCGAACTGGGCCTGATTCGCCCCGAAACCTCTGAAGGCACCGCACACCGGGTTGTTCGTGCGCACAGCGACCGCCTCGACGTCGAGCGCCGGCACCCGGTACGGCCCCGACGCGTGCCCTGCGGCGCGTTCGAGGACCTTCATGCCGACCGAGGCGTAAGGACCCGAGTCGCCGGTCATGCGCGCCCTCAAGCCCGTGAGCACGCCGTCGGCGTCGGCGCCCGCCCAGTACTCGAGGCGGATCGGATGCCGCTTGGGGTGGATGTAGAGCGACTCTTCCCTGCTCAAGGTGCATTTCACTGGGCGCGCGAGGAGGTGCGCGGCGAGCGCGGTCTGCGCCTGGTTCGCCATGTCTTCCTTGCCGCCGAACGCCCCGCCGTTCGACACGAGCTTGACCACGACCTTGGCCGGATCGACACCGAGAACGCTCGCGATCTGGTCCCTGTCGTCCCATACGCCCTGACCACCGGAGTAGACGAGGAGAGTGCCGTCGGGCGCGGGCACCGCGACGGTCGCCTCGGGCTCGAGAAACGCATGCTCCACCCTCTGGGTCTCGAACACCTCGTGCAGGGTGTGCGCCGAGCCAGCGAGCGCCTCATCGACATCACCCCTGCAGTAGGCCGAGCGCGACAAGACGTTGCCCTTCAGGCCCCAGACGGCGTCCTCCACGTCGTCGATGGCGTCGAGGGGATCTGTGATCGGGCGGAGGACGCGGTATTCCACCTCTATGAGCTGGGCGGCCGCTCGCGCCACCTCACGGCCTTCCGCCACGACGATTGCCAGCACGTCGCCGAGATAGGACGTGATGCCGCCAACAGGGATGAAGACGGGCCAGTCCGTGTAGATGATCCCGACGCGTAGTTCGCCGGGCACATCGGCCGCGCCGTAGACGGCGACGACGCCCTCGAGGGCGAGAGCGGCTGACACGTCGATTGAGAGAATCTCGGCACGAGCGTGATCGGACAGCCTCAACGCGCCATGCAGCATCCCTTCGATCCGGAGGTCGTCGACGTATGGCCTGGACCCGAGCGCGAGCTCGGCAGACTCGTACCTGCGGCCGCGGCTCCCGATCCCACCGAGCGGCGCGCTGCTCGCGACCGCGCCACCGGCAAGGAGCTCGACGGCGTCGAGGATCTTCGTGTACCCGGTGCACCGGCACAGATGCGCGCCGAGATGGCGGGCGGCATCATCGCGGGTGAGAGACGAGCCCTTCTTGTCGAGGAGGGCCTTCACCCTCACGACGATGCCCGGAGTGCAAAAACCGCACTGGAGCGCTCCGGTCGCCGCGAACGCGTCGGCGAAGCGCTCCCGCTCGGCGCTCGAGAGGCCCTCGAGCGTCACGATCGACCTGCCCTCGACCCTCTCCATCGACATCTGACAGGAGATCGACGCCTTCGAGTCGATGAGCACCGTGCAGCATCCGCACTGCCCCGAAGGTGAGCAGCCGTCCTTCGGGGAGGTGATGTCGAGCTCCTCCCGCAGCGCTGCGAGGAGATGGGGGTGGTCGTCCGCGACCGTGACGGCCTCACCGTTCAGCACGAAAGACGTCACGCTCGAAAGGTTGACCCTGGCCCGAGGCTTTGTCAATGGCGGGCGGTGCAGGTCAGAGGCGCCTGGCGACGGTCCGGCCGGATCGGCGCCGGTCAGAGCCAAAGCCCACGCGCTCGCGCGATCGCATCGGCCCGAGCCTGGTCCACGTCTATCCGGACGAGCGTGCCGTCAACCACGACCTCCTCGCCGCCGACGAAGAGGTGGCGAACGCGGCGGTCTGGACCGAAGACGAGCGCAGAGATCGGGTCCTCGATGTCACCGAGGTCGGCCGCCGGCCAGACGGCGATGTCCGCCGGGAGCCCGACTTCCAGCCGCCCGAGGTCTGGCCTCCCGAGGCAGGCCGCTCCCCCGCTAGTGGCAAGGGCAAGCGCGCCGGCGGGATCGAGGTCGCCCGGGCGACCCTCCAGCAGGCGCGCGAGGTAGAGCGCCTGGCGCATCTCGGGAAAGAGAGCACCCGGTTCGTTGGACGCCGGACCGTCGACGCCGAGACCCACCGGGGCGCCGGCGTCCAGCAGCGGGCGGACGCGGCAGATCCCCGCGCCGAGGCGGCCGTTCGAGCCGGGGCAATGCGCCACACCTGTCCCGCTCGCCCCGATGCGGGCGATCTCCGCGTCGTCGAAGTGGATCCCGTGAGCGAACCAGACGTCGTCGCCGAGCCAGCCGAGCTCTTCGACGAGCTCGAGCGGCCTCCGCCCGAATCGGGCGAGCGAGTCGACAACTTCGTCGGACGTCTCGGCGAGGTGCGTGTGGAGGCGGAGCCCGAGCTCGCGCGCGAGCATGGCCGACTCGGACATCAGCTCGGTCGTCACCGAGAACGGGCTGCACGGTGCCACGACGACGTTCACGCGGTCGCCGTCGTGCAAGCGGCGCGCGACGTCGGCCGTCGACTCGAGGATGGCTTCGGTCGACTCGACGACGTCGTCCGGCGGCAGACCGCCCCGGCTCTGACCGAGGTCCATCGAGCCCCGCGCGAGATAGAGCCGCACGCCAACGGCCCGGCCCGCGATCGCGATGGCGTCGAAGACCGAGTCGTCGCCTAAGGGGACCACGTAGTGGTGGTCGAAGACGGTCGTCACACCGGAGAGGGCCAGCTCGGCGATTCCCCTGAGCGCGGCGGCGCCCACGTCCTCCGGGCGCAACCGCGCCCAGACCGGGTAGAGCTCGCTCAGCCAGGAGAACAGGTCACAGCTCGCACCTCGTCCCCTCGTCAGCCACTGGTAGAGATGGTGATGGGTGTTGATGAGCCCGGCAGTCACGATGTCGCCGCCGCAGTCGACGACATGATCGCCCTGCTCGGCGGCCACGGTCCCCACGGCGGTGACGACACCGCCGGTTATCGCGACGTCGCCTGGGTGCCGAGCCCCCCGGAGCACTACTCGTCGGGAGTGATCCGCGTCGCTCATGGCGTCTCGCCGGGCACCCGGACCCGAGTTCGACCGAGCAGCAACATGGCGCCACTCTACAAACAGTGCCCCGAACACCCCGAAACGTGACCTTCGGCCCTGGCACCGGGAGGACGGTTGGGCTTCCATTATCTATGACCGACTGAGCGAAAGGGATGGATCATGACACTCACTGCTCTAGGCAAGCTGGGAGAGTTCGACCATCGCGAGCCCGTGGTCATCAGCCCGTTCGAGAGCCTTCGGCACGCATGCGAGGTCATGTGGACCGAGTCCATCGGAGTGATCGTCGTTGGAACGGCGTCACACCCCGTAGGCATCCTCTCCGCCAACGACGTCGTGGCCAAGATCGCCCGAGGCGCCGACCCGGACGTCATCACGGTGGAGCAGGCAATGACGAAGTCGGTCATCACGGCGCGCCTCGAGGACCTCGTTCACGACGCCGCGTACGTGATGCTCGACGAGGCGATCCGGCACCTCCCGATCAGCGACGACGAAGGAACGGTCATCGGGATGGTCTCCGTCGGTGACCTGCTGAGACCGCTGCTCGTGGAGTCGCTCGAGAGGCCCTGAACAGGGCCGGCCGAGCCACTCCCAGTCGGCAACGGAGTCAGAGACTTTCGGCCCTATCCGAGCGGTCTGCAGGGTGCGACCCTTTCGGTATGAAGCAAGTTCGTGAGTACTTCCGACCCGCCTCGCTCGACGAGGCTCTTTCCCTGCTCGATCGTGCCGACGCCGTAGCGATCGGCGGCGGCACCACCCGCGCCGGGAGCGTCCAGACCGGTCCCTGTGATGTGGTCGACCTCCAAGGTCTCGGCCTGGGCAGCATCGACATCGCCGCCAACGGCGACCTCGCCATCGGCGCCACCGTAAGCCTCCAACAGCTGGCCGACAGCGAGAGCGTGCCGCCGGTCGTCCGCGAGGCCGCTCGACGGGACCTGCCGAGCACGCTCCGGTCTCAGGCGACGATTGGCGGCGTCATCGTCTGCGGCGACTTCGAGAGCGAGCTTCTCGCGACGCTGCTCGCCTACGACGCAGTCGTCTCAGTCAGGGGTCACGGCGGCACCGACGAGATGGGGCTCGCCGACTTCCTCGGCACGCTCCCCTTCGAGAGTGTGCAGCTCGTCACCAAGGTGTCGATCGCGAGCGGGGGCAGGAGCGCTGCCTTCCGCACGGCCCGCACGACAGCAGATCGGTCCATCGTCGCCGCCGTCGCCCGCGTGGCGCCTGACGGGACCAGGCGGCTCGCGCTCGCAGGCGTTGCCAGCCGGCCACTCCTCGTCGAACGCGTCGAGGAGCTCGATCCGCCAAGTGACTTCCGCGGGTCGTCGGAATACCGCAAAGAGCTCGCTTCGGTCCTGGCAGCACGGGCAACGAAAGAGGTGTCGTGATGGAGATCTCGCTCACGCTCAACGGCGTAAAGACCAAGCTCGAATGCGAGCCCTCGGAGTCCCTCTTCCGGCTGCTGAGGCGAGAGGGGTACTTCAGCGTCCGCTACGGCTCCGAGACCGGTGAGACGGGAGCCGCCGCCGTCCTGATCGACGGGCGGCTCGTCTCGACCGACGTCCTCCTCGCGGCGCAGGCCTCGGGTCACGAAGTCGTCACCCTCGAGTCGCTCGACCTGGGCGTCGGCGAGCTGCACCCGATCCAGCAGGCCTTCGTCGAGACCGGGGCGCTCCAGTCCGGGTACTCGGCAGGAGCGATGGTGCTCGCCACGAAGTCGCTCCTAGAACGGGAGGCCGATCCCTCCGATGAGCAGATCAAGGACGCTCTCTCCGGCATCCTCGACCGTGAGACCGGGTATGTGAAGGTCGTCGAAGCCGTCCGGCGGGCTGCTGCGCTGCAACGCGGCGAGAAACCTCCTGCAGTCGCGCCCATCATCGTCAAGCCACTCACGACGCCTTGCGCCGAGTCGGGGGAATGGGAGGCAGCGGACGGTGCTTCGCCCGCGTTGCCGCGCCTCGTTCCATCTGTCGACGTCCCTGCGACCGTCGTCGTCGGCAAGGGCGAGCAGAAGGTCGACGCGATCTCCTCGGTGAAGGGCCACCCAATCTTCACCGACGACATCGAGCCCCGCGGCCTCCTCTACGGAAAGGTGCTGCGGAGCCCGCACGCCCATGCCCGCATCGTCGCCATCGACGACTCGGCCGCTCTCGCGCTGCCGGGCGTCCATGCCGTGTTGCACTGCGGCAACACGACCAGGGTGAAGTACGCCTCCGGAGGCCAGACCTGGCCGAACCCGAAGCCGTATGACCAGGTGAGCTTCGACGACAAGGTGCGCTTCGTTGGCGACCGCGTCGCGGCCGTCGCGGCCGAGACCCCTGAGCTGGCAGAAGAAGCATGCCGCCTGATCAAGGTGACGTACGAAGTCCTGCCCGCCGCCCTCAGCGCAGCCGCCGCCGTGGCGCCGGGCGCGCCTGTCATCCACGACGAGGGCGACACCGAGGGCATCTTCGACGCCGAGCACAACCTCGCCCACCACATCGAGGGCCAGACGGTCAGCGACGCGGAGCTCGAGGCGGCGTTCGCCGGCGCGGACCACGTCTTCGAGCAGACATTCCACGTCCAGCAGCAGCAGCACTGCCCGATCGAGCCACACGTCGCGATCGGATGGCTCGACCCCGACGAGCGCTTCGTCATCCGCAGCTCGACACAGGTACCGTTCCACACGCGGCGCATGCTCGCCCCGTTGCTCGGCCTGCCGGTGAAGAAGATCCGCGTGATCAAGCCCCGCCTCGGCGGCGGGTTCGGGTCGAAGCAGGAGATGCTCATCGACGACATCGTCGGCCTTCTCGTGCTCGCCACCGGCCTGCCGGTCCGCCTCGAGCTCGACCGGGAGGAGCAGTTCGTGTCCAGCCGGACGCGCCACGCTCAGACCCTCACGTTCCGCACCGGTGTCGACTCCGACGGCAAGCTCGTCGCGCAGGACCTTCAGGTGCTCGCTGACACCGGCGCCTATGGGACGCACGGCTCCACAGTTCAGTCGCTCACGGGCCAGCGTGGGCTTTCCTCCTACAACTGCCCGGCAAAGCGGTATCGCTGCGACGTCGCATACACCAACCGTCCCGTCGCCGGGGCCTTCCGAGGCTACGGGGCGCCACAGGCATTCTTCGCCCTCGAGTCGCACCTCGACGACATCGCCCTCGCTCTCGGGATCGACCCGGTCGAGCTGCGGCGCCGGAACTGGGTCCGCACCGGTGATCCGCTCGACATCGTCCCCCGCCTCGGCGAGCGCGGCGCCATCGTCGACGTGATGCCCGAGGACATCCCTCATATCGCCACTTGCGGGATCGAGGAGTGCGTTGCCCAGGGGCTCGAAGCGATCGGGTGGGAGCGGCGCTCCGACCCTCAGTGGAGACGGCCGGCAGATCGGCCACACGTCCGCCGTGGCATCGGGATGGCGCTCGCGATGCAGGGCTCCGGTATCCCACTCGTCGACATGGGGGCGTGCTCGATCAAGATGAACGACGACGGGTCGTTCAACCTGCTCGCCGGCGCGGCCGATATCGGCACCGGCGCTGACACCGTCTTCGCTCAGATCGCGGCCGAGGTGCTCGGTGTGGCGGCGAACGACATCATCGTCTACTCGGGCGACACCGACGTCACACCGTTCGACGTCGGTGCCTATGCGTCGAGCACGACGTATGTCTCCGGCATGGCGGTGAAGAAGGCGGCCGAGGCAGCGCGTGTCCGCATCGTCGCCCGCGCCGCCAGGCTTCTCGGCACCGGTGACCCCGACGGCATCGAGCTGCGGGACCGGCAAGCCTTTGCTCCCGACGGCCGCTCGATCTCCCTCGAGGCGATCGCCCTCAACTCCCTCCACACCGAGGACCAGGAGCAGATCATCGGAACGGCCTCTCACGTGTCGCCGGACTCCCCGGCGCCGTTCGCTGCCCAGCTCGCCGAGGTCGAGGTCGACGTCGACACCGGGCAGGTCACCGTGACAAAGGTGGTCACCGCCGTCGACTGCGGCGTCGCGATCAACCCCGTCACCGCGAGCGGCCAGGTAGAGGGGGCGGTCGCGCAAGCGCTCGGATATGCCCTCACAGAGGAGCTCGTGCTCGACGACGACGGCCGTGCCGTCAACGCCAGCTTCGGGCCGTACTGGATCTTCCGGGCGGACGACATGCCTGAGAGCGAGGTGTTCCTCGTCCAGACGATGGAGCTCTCCGGCCCCTTCGGTGCGAAGTCGATCGCCGAGATACCCATCGACTCCATCGCGCCGGCGGTGCGCAACGCGATCCTCGACGCGACGGGCGTCCCGATCTACGAGCTGCCACTCACCCCTGAGCGCGTCTGGCGGGCACTCCACGCTGCGAGCGCGAGGATTTCCGCCTGACCCCTGTGACCTGCAATGTGACCTTCGGCCCTGTCGCCTGACCGGCTCCGCGGTAATACTGCGGAAAACGGGAACTCATGACCCGCATCCGAAGGGAGCCTGCAGTGGCCGATACGACCGACACAGCGTCCATCCCACCTCCTAATAGTGCGCCAAGCGACCTGCGCCGCCGGATAATGGTCGAGGAGACCGCCGAGGCCGAAGAGGGCTACGCCGCCGGGCAGCTCGAGCAACGTGGAATCGAGCTGATCCCCGAGTCGGAGCGGCCGATGAAG
>JBKQLZ010000106.1:0-10450 GCA_052146895.1 Acidimicrobiales bacterium | reverse complement strand
GTCGCCGACTTCTTCTCGTTCGGGACGAACGACCTCACGCAGATGACGTTTGGGTTCAGCCGGGACGACGTCGAGGGCCGCTTGATGAGCGCCTACCTCGAGAAGGGTCTCATCCCGGCCAACCCGTTCGAGAACGTCGACCCGCAGGGCGTCGCCGAGCTCGTCCGGATCGCCGTCCGCAAGGGCCGGGAGACCAAGCCGAACCTGAAGTGCGGAGTCTGTGGTGAGCACGGGGGCGACCCACAGTCGATCGACATCTTCTTCAAGGCAGGGCTCGACTACGTCAGTTGCTCGCCTTTCCGGGTTCCGATCGCTCGGCTGGCGGCTGCGCAGTCGGTTCTCGCCGCAGGCTGAGGTCCCTCCGAGGAGTACCTATCCCCTGGCCGCGCTGCGTGAGCGCCGGCGGCCCGGGGAGCTACCGGAAAACTGATTCCTCGGGCGCACAACGGCCGGCGTGACGGTCTCCGAGGCAAGCGGGAAGATGTCCATCGTCGCACCGATTGCTCGGACCGTGCTCCCTCCGGTCGCGACGCACGAGATGATGAATTCGCCCGTCGTCTTTCCGCCGATGAACGTGACCGAGTTGTGGAAGATACCGGTCATGGTGACGGTGGCCGGCTTGGTCGCCGCCGCGTTGGCATACATGCGCTGGGTAGCGAAGGCACTCCCTGACGACGAGATGCGGCAACCGAAGCCAAGTGCACCCGCCGCGTCCTCCGCAGTCAGCGTTGCAGTGACCTCGTAATCGCCAACCGCCGGCGGGCGGTGCTCGTAGAGGGAGGTGTCGACGTAGTTGATCTGCTTGAGCGGATCGCCGGAACCATTCTTGGCGTTAAAACTCCAGCTCGAAGAGTACTGGTAGCCAGCCACCTCACCGTTTGCGCCTGCGAAGCCTTGCGCTCCTTGTGCCCCTTTTGAGCCCTGAGCGCCCTGTGTCCCCTGAGCGCCCTGTGTCCCTTGAAAGCCTTGGGCGCCTTGCGGCCCCTTTACGCCCTGCGAACCCTGTGTGCCCTGCGAACCCTGTGTGCCCTGCGAACCCTGTGCTCCCTGGGCAGCACCTCCTGCGACTGCCGTGGCCGCGAGGCCGACGGCCAACACTGGGCCTGTCTTCGCGAACCTGCGTTTGCCCTGACGCGCCATCGTTCCTCCTCCGGACGTGGTGAGCTCAGGCTGGGGGAGCTTGGGGTGGTCGTCAATGCTTCCGGCAGCGGGGTTCTGCCGCTCGCCGGCGCGAGCATGCGAACGAGGCGGTACGGTCGGCGCGGCATGGGAATACCGGACGAAGACGTAGCGCTTGTCAGGTCATCGACCGACATAGTCGCCCTGATCGGCGAGTACACGCCGCTCAAAAGGGTGGGAAGGCGTTACGTCGGGTTGTGCCCCTTCCACGCCGAGAAGTCGGGATCGTTCAGCGTGAACGCCGAGGAGGGCCTCTACTACTGCTTCGGATGCCAGGCATCCGGGGACGCGATCACGTTCCTTAGGGCGATAGAGGGTTGCACCTTCGTCGAGGCCGTGGAGCGCTTGGCGGCAAAGGCCGGGGTCACAATCCGCAACGACTCCGAGGGTCCTGACCGGGAGGCGCGCGACCGCAGGCAAGCCCTTTACGACGCGATGGAGAAGTCGGTCGCGTTCTACCACGACCGCCTGCTCAGGCACGACGACGCCGCGAGGGCGCGGCAGTACCTGCGTTCCCGTGGGCTGGAGAGCGACATCGTCCGGCAGTTCCGGCTCGGATGGGCTCCCGAAGGCGGCAACAACCTGGTGCGAGCCGTGAAGGCATTGCCGAACGCCCTCGCTGGCGCCGGGCTGGTCGTACAGGGAAACTACGGGCCACGGGACTCCTTCCGGGGACGAGTCATCTTCCCGATCTTCCAGGCCGACGGGAAGGCAGTCGCCCTAGGCGGCCGCCTCGTGCCTGGAGTGGGCGACGGTCAGGGGCCGAAATACCGCAACTCCCCCGAGACCCCCATCTACCAGAAGCGCTCCACGCTCTACGCCCTCAACCTCTCCCGTCAGGCGATCGTGCAGACGGGGGAGGTCATCGTCTGCGAGGGCTACACGGATGTCATCGGCTTCTTCCGGGTCGGGCTCGGCAGGGCGGTGGCCACGTGCGGGACGGCTCTCACTGAGGATCACTTCAAGTTGCTTGCCCGCTTCGGGCGGCGGATCATCCTCGCGTTCGATGCTGACGGGGCGGGGCAGTCGGCCGCTGCTCGTTTCTACGAATGGGAGAAACGCCACGAGATCGAGGTCTTGGTCGCCGACTTGCCGAGGGGCGAGGACCCCGGTGATCTCGCCTCAGACGACCCTGACAGGCTGCGGGCGGCGGTCGAGGGGGCCAAGACCTACCTCGAGTTCCGAGTGAAGCGGGCGCTCGAAGCGGAGGACCTGCGCAACCCCGAGGCGCGTGCACGGGCGGCCGAGAGGGCGATCCAGGTGATCGCCGAGCACCCCAACGAGCTCGTGCGCGACCAGTACCTGATGCAGGTTGCCGACCTGACCCGGACCGATCCGGGTCACTTACGGCCCCAACTGGCAGCCGCGATCGCTCATTATCGGACGGCGGCGAAAGGAGCGGCGGCCAAGCCGAGCGCGAAGGTCGCCACTCCCACGGCGGACGAGCCCCCTCCTCGGGACGAGGACGCGCCGCCTGACGAGGGTTACGGCTACCAGCCGGGCGGACCTGGGTCGGGCTCGGCGACGCCCCGCTCCGCGACGCTGCGGCCATCTCCAGGCTTGCGGGCGGGGCGCGACGCGCTCGCGCTCGCCATCCATGAGCCGGCCCCCATGGCCAGCCGGCTCGACCAAGCACTGTTTGCCGACCCGTTGCAAAAGCGGGCATTCAAAGCACTCGCTTCCGCCAGCAGCTTGCACGACGCGATCGAGCACTCCGACGACGAGGTCGCGCGCCTGCTCGTCGAGCTCGCCAACTCGGATCCCGAAATAGGGGCGGATCAAGTCGTCGTGGCTCTCGTCCGGGCGACGACACAGGATGCGATGACTGAACTCGAAGCCCAGGTGCGGCAGGCGCAAACGGCCGGGGACGATGCTCGGCTCGGGCGCATCGCGCCTCTCGTGCCCTGGCTGAAAGCCGAGCTCGAAGTTTTCGGCGACGTCGGCGCCGGCGACCACCCTCCGCGCGCAGTGATCGAAGCGGCGGATCGATTGGTAGCGTGGTTAGCGTCACGCGGAGGGGAGGACGGGTGAGCGCAGCAGAAATGACTTCGGATCCCATACGGCCACTCCGCGCCGAGGCAGCTCGGCGTAGGCCGCGGCTGGCGAGCGCGTTGGCGGTCGCGGCCGAGCACCACTCGACGGGCGCGTCGGGGACCGACCCCGTTCGCGCCTACCTGCGGGAGATCGGCCGTGTGTCACTCCTCACGCCCGAGCTCGAAGTCCTCTGCGCGAAACAGATCGAGTCGGGGCTCGAGGCATCCGCGATCCTCGAGTCGTGGACGGCCGAGGGCACGCTCGACAAGGTCTCCGCCCGCGAGCGCCGCGAGATCAACCGTGCCATCGAGGACGGCCAGGAAGCCAAAGAGCTTCTGATCGAGGCCAACCTCCGCCTCGTGGTCTCGATCGCGAAGCGTTACCGCAATCGGGGCATGGCGTTTCTCGACTTGATCCAGGAGGGCAACCTCGGGTTGATGCGCGCGGTTGAGAAGTTCGACTACCAGCGCGGGTTCAAGTTCTCGACTTACGCCACGTGGTGGATCCGCCAAGCGATCACCCGGGCAGTTGCCGATCAAGCACGAACGATCCGCATCCCGGTTCACATGGTCGAGACAATCAACAAGGTCATGCGCACCCACCGCCAGCTCTCGCAGGAGCTCGGGCGGGAGCCGACAGCGGAGGAGATCGCGAGCCGGCTTCAGCTGCCCGTCGAGCGAGTGCGCGAGCTACAGCGCATCGGGCAGGACACGATCTCGCTCGAGCAGCCGATCGGAGAGGAAGAGGACTTCAGCCTCTCCGACCTGATAGAGGACCAGACGGCCGAAGTCCCAGCCGACGCGGCGACCAGGATGCTGCTCAACGAGGCGGTCAAGCGCGCGCTCGACGAGTTGACCGAGCGCGAGCAGGAGGTGGTACGGCTGCGTTTCGGCCTCGACGACGGACGGGTACGGACCCTAGAAGAGGTAGGTCAGATCTTTGGCGTCACCCGTGAGCGCATCCGTCAGATCGAGATGAAGACGCTCGCGAAGCTTCGCCATCCGATGGTCTCCCGGCCGCTCCGCGAGTACGTCGACGGGGACTGACTGGCTGGCCTAGAGGGGCCAGCGGGTGTCGGTATCGATCGCGCCGTTCGTGCTGCTTCCGTTGACCGAGCTGGCACCCGACCGGATGTTGCTGCTCAGAGACGTGCCGATCAGGTCTGCGATCCGGTCTCTCGCCATGGACCCGATGGGTCCCTCCACAAGATCGGACAGGCGTTCTCTGGCGAGTCCGGAGATCGCGCGGAGTTTCTCCGCCGCCTCGTCAGCGCCACTAGTGGTCGATCCCATCGCTGCAGCGGGGCGCCGACCGCGCTGCACCTCCGAGGCTTTGTTGACGGCCCACGCTCCCGCAGCGGCACCGAGCAAGAAACCAATTTTGAACTTCACCCCCTCCTTCTACCCCTCTTACGCCGCGCGCGCCACTGCGCAGGGCTGGCGGGTCGTTCAACAGGGCCTTGTGGAGTCGATAGGCTGACCCGGCAATTGATCCGGGGTAGCTCAATCGGCAGAGCAAGCGGCTGTTAACCGCTAGGTTGAGAGTTCGAGTCTCTCCCCCGGAGCTGCGCTTTTGTCTGGTGGCTGCTCAGCCCTGAATGTCGGGGCCTGCACGCTCGATCGTGATTCGGACCAGCACCCGCCGTTCTGTCGTCATCGCCGCGCGGTACTCGTCCCAGTCCGAGTGTTCGCCCGAGAGCCTGCGGTAGTAGGCGACGAGCCCGTCCATCGCCTCTGGGAGCGAGACGATCTCCGCCCTGCCCTCGACCTGAAGCCACGGCCCGAAGAAGCCATCGCTGAAGACGCACAACGCGACCCGGGGGTCACGCCGTAGGTGCTTGGCCTTCATCGCTGTCTCACGCGTTGATACGACGAGACGGTTGTCCTCGTCGAGAACGCACACGACCGGAGACATCTGAGGCGAGCCGTCGTGGCGCCGGGTACAGAGCACGGCTCGGTGAAGTGTCTCGAGTCGTTCGATTGCCTGTGCGATTTCCATGATCCTTACGGTAGAGCGCTGGCAATCCTGGCGCCGCTTCGCCAGGACGGGCGGTCGGGGAAGCACACGTCCCCACGGCGGTGCATACTCAGGCCATCGAACAAAGGAGGGTTCCGTGCCCAAATACCTGCTGCAGGTCAATTACACGCTTGACGGCGTGAAAGGCGTCCTCGCACACGGGGGATCAGCCCGAAAGGCCGCCGCGCAGGCGGCGGCGAAGAGTGCCGGTGGAAAGGTCGAATCCTTTCATTTCGCCCTTGGCTCGACCGATGTCTACGTGATCGCTGAGCTTCCAAATAACGCTGCGGCGGCCGCTCTGGCCCTGACCGTGACAGCCGGCGGGGGTGCGACCGTCACCACGACCGCACTTCTGACCTCCGAAGAAGTCGACAAGGCGGCTGAGACCAAAGTGAAGTACACGCCGCCCGCATCTTGAGGAGGTCTGTCCTCTTAGCGGCGCTGACTGTCTTTACTCGGGGGCAGTAGCCTGCCGGTTCGGTGCTTTTGCCGTCACCGCCATCGACGGGACGGCGATAGCACCGTGGGCCCGTAGCTCAGTGGTCAGAGCAGGGGACTCATAATCCCTGGGTCGGAGGTTCGATCCCTCCCGGGCCCACGTTTTCCCTGGTCAGCGGCATAAATTGCTTGCTGCCCGATGAGAGGCTGACCCAACAATTTCGGCGAAGCAAGCCGTCGTGCGCTCGTGCGCTACAGACCCAGCCCTCGATCGACGTCTCCCGAGCGCTCCGGCGGCAGCTGCCACTCGGGAGCAAGCGCGACGCTTCTGGCGATCGTGGCCCATTCCCGGACGATCGCCTCCAGCTTGTCGAACTCGGCGTCGTCCACCGGAAATTCGGACCGACGCAGACGAAAAAAGCGACCCGTCATCTCCTCGAATATCTGGGGGCGAAAGCCCCGATCCTTTTGACTTGCCAGACCGAAGAGTCGCTCGAGATCGTCACTCCCAGCGATCGATGCGAGATCAACGAAGTCGCGCGCCTCGGCTCTGCCGAAGATGGCGAGGATCTTGTCGACAGCTAGTTCCTCGGAAGACAGCACGGGAAAGCCAGGTCCTGGCTCGGTCGGAAAAAGGCGTGCGTCCACCCCGAAGTCGACCTCCGTCGTCTCCGGACCCTCGGCGACTCGGAGTCGCGTAAACCCGGGATTGCTGACGACGCGCTCCACGGTGAGTCCCTCCGCCCGCAGCGCCAATTCGGCAACGGGAACGAGCCGATCAACGCTCACCTGGCTGAGTCCGAAGAAGTCGATGTCGTGCGTCCCGCGGTCGACCTGACCCTTCACGATCAGAGCAGCGCCTCCAGCTACGGCGAACCCTTCCGCCTCGTCCAGACCCGCAATAGACAGTTGCCACCCGTTGCTGCAGCGAGCTCAGCACCCGACGCGAAGACCCCGAACTCGCAACCACCCACTCCACGCCTTGCGGACATATTCAGGCAGCACGAGCTCGTTCCAAAGGTCGAGGAGATCCTGCAACCTGACGTAGTACCGGACGTCGTCTTCAGTGCCTTCCCGTAACACCTGTTCATACACACGAGCACGGTCTACGCGATCCTCCAGGTCGTACTCGGGCAACGGTTCGCTCCAGCGGATGTGCAATGGGAGTTGAACGCGGCCGGTCGCCTTCGGGACTGAGGTGTCGTCGATGTCATCAGGGATGAATACCGGACGCGACGCGGGACCCACCAACTCGCTTCGGGTAGTCGCCACAGTAAAAGTGTAGGGGGCGTCTTTCGCCAACTTGTCGCATCCCCACCCAACATCGACCCAACAAGTTCAGTCCGGAACGGTCCGGTCGCGTCCGAGCCGCCTCCGCCGACCGACAAACGGCGCTGATCGCGAACTGACCGGGACCGACCGGGACGCACGCGCACTTGGTGGAGTCACCTCATAATCCCTGGGTCGGAGGTCGATCCCTCCCGGGCCCACGCCTCTGGCTGGCTGGCTGGCTCGTACTGCTCCGGTCCTGCTTGTCCGCCGATTGTGTACGGCTGGCTGGCCCTCTCTCTTATCCCTCTTCCCTGGTCAGCGGCATAGCAGAGAGGGCGACAGTCGTGCACCAGTCCCAAACGTATGTACGGGACCTTCGAGTCATCATCGCTGACACACCAGGCGGGCGTGCCACCGTTGTCGTCGAAATACCAGCGTTTGGCACGGAGAACGACTCGGCGGCCCACGGTGAGGTCCCGGTCGCCGAGCCGTCAGAGCCTGTGGCCTCTGGCTAGCATCATGTGGCTGGGCGTATTCGCCCGCGCCACAGCACGAGGTGAGGGGGTGCCGCAGACGTGAAGCGGGTCCTGCCAGCGGCCATCGCCCTGGGGTGCGTGATTGCGGTGGCGTCGGGTTGCTCGACCTCGGCAACCTCGACCTCGACTTCGGCAAGCTCCACTACGACCTCCCGCGCCGTTTCCACCACGGAACCGCTCTCTGTAACCTGGATGCCGGGTTATGTCGTTCCGGGCACCCCCGCCAAGTACGACAAGGTCGGCGTAATCAAGGTCGGCCCGAGCAGCGCCAAGAACGTGTTGGTGCTGGAACCGGGGACTTCCGCGGCGGCCGCCTACTTCGTGCCGCTCGCAAGATGGGTCGTCTCGGAGGTGAAAGGGTGGCAGGTCTGGGCCGTCCAGCGCCGCGAGACTCTGCTCGACGACGAGTCGGAGCTGAACCTCTTCAAGAGACACAAGGCCACCGCCACCCAGCTCTTCGACTACTACCTCGGGTTCTTGAAAGACTCGAAGATCAAGCACCACGTCCAGCTCATCCCCACTTCGTCTGTCGGGTTCGCCAAGCAGTGGGGGATGAAAGTCGCGGTCGAGGATCTACGGATCGTGATCGATGCCGCGAAGAGGCTCGGCGGCAAGGTTGTGTTGGGCGGCCACTCGCTCGGCGGGGCCGTGGTCACCGCATACGCCACGTGGGACTTCGACGGCCGTGCGGGTGCCGATGGCCTGGCGGGTCTCGTCTACATCGACGGCGGCAGCTTCGGAGCACCTCCGAGCGCGGCGGAGGCGACCCAAGAGCTGAAGGTGCTAGACGCTCCGAAGGCCTCGCCCTGGCTGGCTTTCGGCGGGATCGCCGCTCCGTTCGCCGGGATCTTCAGCGCCACGGGAGCAGCGTCGGCACTCCTCGACCCGAACGACCCCTCGCTCGGCCAGACCTCGGGGCTCCTACCGGCTGACATCGTTCCGAATGTCCGGGTCACCAATCTTGCTCAGTACGGTTATGCGCTCAACGTGGCGACGTCGCCGCCGAGTCTGATAGCTGCCCAGGGGCACCTCGGCAAAGGGATTGCAGCCGCCGCACCGGGCAAGGTCCACGGCTGGGACGGCGCCGGCGCTCTCACGCCGATAAAGCGCTTCGCGACGATGTTCTCGGGGTTCGGGGTCAACAGTGCTGACGGGACCGAGTGGTACTTCCCGCAGCGATTGACCGACGACTCGGGGGCGGTGGACAACGGGAACGCCAATCCTTCCCAGAAGGTGCTCGGCGTCGATGCAACCATGGGCCACCACCTCCCGAAGAACCTGCTGATCTTTGCCTTCGCGGCACACCTGGGCGGGCCTCTCGTCCTCGCGGATGCGCGCACCCTCGCCCGCCAGTCGCACATACCGATGAGCAACCTGACGCTCGTCGACCGCCACAACACCTACGCGCACAACGACCCGGCCGGCGCATATCCCAAGAACGCCTTCTTCAATCACTTGGTGGTCTTCTTGGGGAAGCTCAGCTCTCCCGGCTGAGCCCGGCCCGATTCCGGTCCGGCTGGCTGGCTAGCTCCTGCTGCATTGCCTCTGCCTCACTGTGTTAGATGTTCTTGCGCGCTCGGCAGCCAGCCAGCTTCCTCCGTAGCCGCCGTCACCGCCCGGGCTCGGCGGCGTGAGCCGGATGCTTCGGCTGGCTAACGACGGCACCGAGCCGACGCGTCACGGGCCGGGTGAGAAGGATAGCGACGACGCACTGCGCGACACCCGCCAGCAGAAGCGGTAGCCGCAGGCCGCCGAGGATCGCTAAGCCTCCCGCGGCGAGCGCTCCGCATGGTGCTGCACCCCAGACGATGCCGCGCCATGCAGACCCGACGCGGCCCATGAGCCCATCAGGAGTGAGGCGCTGACGCAACGAGATCGCCACGACGCCCCCGCATCCGACGGCGAAACCCACCACAGCAAACGCCCCACCGGCGATCGCCCAGCTGTGAGTGGCGGCCATGACGAGATAGCCGACGCCGGACACGATGGCACTCCCGAGGAGCGTCCACACCGTGCCGATGCGCTTCGCGACGCGATTAGCCAGCAGTCCGCCTAGCACGTTTCCCACGCCCTGGGTGGCGAGGAAGGCCCCGTACGCGCTCGCGTGCACGCCCCAGTCCCGGGTCGCGACAAGGACGAGCACGCCGGAGACGAGGCCCTGCAACCCGGCGAGTATTGCGATGAGCGAGACCAGGATTCGGAGGTTGCGATCGTGAAGAAGTTGACGAAGACCATCGGATAGCTTGCCGCGATCCGTCTCCGGCTTCGGGCGCTTCGTACGGAGGCCAAAGAGTGAATATCCCGATGTCACCATGGCTACCGCGTCAGCGAGGAACGGAACCGCTCGCGCCACACTAAACACCACCGTCCCCAACACGGGACCTGCCATGTTCTCCGTCGCAGCCTCTGTGCCGAAGAGAACGCCGTTGGCGAGGTTGAAGTCCGATGCGGCAACCAACTCGGGGACGGCAGCCTGCGACGCCGAGTAATAGATAGCGCGCAAGCTTCCGTTCGCCAGTACGAATACCAAGAGAGTCAGGAGGTCAATCTCGTGTAAACCCACGAAGAGCGCCATGACCAACAACACGAAGCCCCTGGCAACGTTCGCGACCGCCATGACGCGACCCCGCTCGAAGCGATCGGAAAGCGCACCGGCATGCAGTGCGAGGAGTAGCCACGGAAGACTGTTGGCGGCTACGACAGCGGAAACAGCAAGAGGTCGTGGGTCAACGACGACAGCCAACAGCGGCACGGCGCCGTAGATGAAGCCGTCCCCTAAGCTCGAGACAGCAAACGTGGCCCACAAGCGACGGAAGCGTGGGTTGAGTGGAATGCCGCGGTCGCGCTTGCCCTTCGCTGGCTGTGCCGCCGCATCGACCATTTCACCATCCTCGTGCATCCCGGACCGGATCATCCGGCTTGCCTCTGCTTCGATTGCGCCGGGACCGTCTCAATGCAGGTGCCGACGGTCGCGG
>JBKQLZ010000105.1:0-20487 GCA_052146895.1 Acidimicrobiales bacterium | reverse complement strand
CGCAGCGGCGGGGGAGAACGCTGCAGCGGCGGCTTCGTCAGGAGGAACTCAGGCTGGCGGAGCTGCCACCAATGTGATCGAGCTCGTATGCCTGGTCCCAGTGCCGTCGACCCAGGTGACCGAAATGGTCTTCCCAGGTTCGTCGCCCTTGAGCGCTGCGATGAGCGCCGTTGGTGAGGTGATCTTCTGGCCGTTCAATCCCACGATCACGTCGCCGTCGGAGATGCCCGCCCTCGCTGCCGGGTAGCCGCTGAGCACCTGCACGACGACAGCGCCGTAGCTGACGGGGATCTTCACGCTCGAGCCGAGGACGCTCTGGGCGTTCTGCTCAGCCTGCGCAATCGTCTCGGCGTCGATGCCCATGATCCCGCGCGAACCGATCGCAATTGTGCTCGAGCCTTCACCCTTCTGGATCTGGTCCGCAATCGCGAGCGCTCGGTCGATCGGAATGGCAAAACCGATGTTCGACGCCGTCTGAGTCCCCGACCCTGTATCGGCCGCTGTGTCCATGCCGATCACTTGACCGGCGGCGTCGACCAGCGGTCCTCCGGAGTTACCGGGGTTGATGGGAGCGTCGGTCTGAAGCAAGCCGGTCAGGTGCTCGGAAGTGCTGGCGCCAGCGTCGCTCGCGGTGATCGAGCGCCCGAGAGCCGAGATGATCCCGCTCGTGACCGTCGGTGTGCCGCCGAGCCCGAGAGCGTTGCCGATTGCCACGACCGGATCGCCGACCTTGACGGCCGAGGAGTTGCCCACCGCGATGTGTGGAAGTCCCGAAGCTCCCTCGAGCATCACGAGTGCAACGTCGCCCGTCACGTCGGTTCCCAGCACCTTCACCGTGTACTTCTGACCCTTTCCGTCAACCTGCGCAGAGATCGAGGTTGCGTCCTCGATGACGTGATTGTTGGTCAGCACCTCGCCGTCCGAGGTGAGGATCATGCCGGTGCCCTCTGCCTCCTCGTCCTCGGTACTGAGGATCGAGGTGATGTCGACCGTTTCCGGCCTGACCTTGTTTGCGATGGCGTTGACGTTGAGCTTGGTCTGGGAAGTGCTCTTGCCCGTCGGCGCGACAGTCGGGAGGGTCTGGGTGGTATTGGAAGACGAGCTCTTGTGATCCCGGCCGATCAGCTCGCCCGCGCTGGCGGCGGCCGCGACGAGCGCGACGACCGCCACGCCGATGAGAACCTTGCGAGCCGTCCGAGACACAGGCGCCCCGGAGGGGCCTGTGCCGCCGGTGGCGCCGGGTCCGCCGGCGCCGGCGCCGGGACCGCCGGAGCCGGCCGGACTGCCAAATCCCGGCCCACCGCCGTAGGGAGGTTGGCCGCCGTAGCCGTAGCCGGTTGGTGGCTGGCCGTAGGGGCCGTAGGGCGGCTGCGGCTGACCGTAAGGCGGCTGGGGCGGCGTGTCGCCGCCACCGTAAGGCGGCTGGGGCGGCGTGTCGCCGGCACCGTAAGGCGGCTGGGGCGGCGTGTCGCCGCCACCGTAAGGCGGCTGGCCCCACGGAGGTGGGGTTTGGCCGGTCGCGTAGGGCTGCTGGCCGCCGTAGGTGGGAGACCAAGTTGGCGGCGTGCTGGGAGCTGCCGACCCGGGAGGCGCCCAGTTCCCCGGGGGGAGGGGCTGCCACTGATGCGGCGTGTTGGCAGTGCCTTGCGTCGGGGCGGCGTAGTTCGGTGCCGCAGTCGGGTCAGCCGGGCTCGGGGCCTCTGCGACGGCGACGGCAGTCGGGTCAGCCGGGCTCGGGGTTCCTGCGACGGCGACGGCGGTCGGGTCGGTTTGTCCCGCCTCGCTCGGTACGGCGACGGCGGTCGGATCGTCCTCCGCGCTGAGCGAGGCGGAGTCGACCGGTAGCTCGCTCTCGCTCGGATCGAATGGGTTGGTGTCCATCTCTATCGCTCCTGTGCGGCGCCGGGTGTGCGGGCGCCTCTCCTTGTGTGCCCCCATGATTCCTGACCAACCTGGGAGTCCTCTGGGACATCGCTGGGGAGTTCTAAGGACTTTAGAGGCAGCACGGCGCCAACCCGGACCACCAAACGCATCACCAGTGGGCTTCTCGTACCTGGCAAGATCACCAGATGGTGCTCGAACATGCCGTTCTCGAAGTCAAGCCCGCCGAGACCGAAGCCTTCGCGACGGCGTTCGCGACAGCGATCCCGATAATCGCGGCATCACCAGGATGCCGCGCCGTCCGCCTCGAGCACTGCGTCGAGCAGGCGAACCGTTACCTCCTGCTCGTCGAGTGGGACTCGCTCGAGGCCCATACGCAGGGCTTTCGTGGCTCGCCAGAATACGAGGAGTGGCGGGCGCTCCTTCACCACTTCTACGACCCGATGCCGACGGTGGAGCACTACGAGACCGTGATCAGCTCGAAGGCGGCTCGCTGATGGCGACCTTGCAGCCGATGACTCCCGAGGAGATAGGGGAGTTCCGCGCCCGCCACATCGACGAGTACGTCCATGAGCGCGTCGAAGCTGGTGAGAGCCCTGAGACCGCCCACCGGATCGCTGTGTCCCAGCACGAGGAGTACTACACAGGCGGTGTGCCTGCGCCTGGACATCATCACTACCGGGTCATCGAAGATGCGAAGCTGGTCGGGTCGTTGTGGCTCGGGCCCGCCCCAGGTGACAGGCCGTCCGCGGCGTGGGTGTACCTGGTCGAGATCGACGAGGCACATCGCGGCAAGGGCTACGGCCGGGCCGCCATGCTGCTCGCCGAGGACGAGGCCCGCCGTCTCGGGGCCACCGAGCTTGGGCTGAACGTCTTCGGCCCCAACAAGGTGGCCAGGTCCCTCTACGAGTCGCTCGGCTATCAGACAGCGTCGATCCAGATGCGCAAGCGCCTCGAGCCGACAGAGCCGACAGAGCAGAACCCGACCGAGCCGACTTGAAAGCCCTCGTCTTCCGGCACGATCTCAAACGCGAAGCCGCATCAAAGCTCGCGGGATCCGTGAATCCCCGCGGCTTCGTCTCGGGAATCGGCCCATGCCAGCTCGAGGACGTCCCAGAGCCCAGGGTGCCAGGACCGGGCTGGGTCGTATGCGAGACCATCATGAGCGGCTTGTGCGGCTCGGACGTGAAGCAGATCGTGCTGAACGGACGGCGGGACAACCCCCTGACTGCTCTCGTCTCGTTTCCCCACGTACTCGGCCACGAGGCGATCGCCCGCCGGCTCGACACCGGTGAGCGCGTCGTCCTCAATCCCTGGCTCTCCTGTGCTCCACGGGGAGTGGACCCGCTCTGCCCGGCGTGTGCGGAGGGCAGGTACCCGTGGTGCCGGAGTTTTGCTAGGGGTGCGTTGCCGCCTTCGCTCCACCTCGGGAACTGCGCTGGCGCTGGTGGGGCGCACGCCGAGCGCTTCGTCGCGCACGAGAGCCAGCTCTTCACCGTGCCGGACGGCGTCAGCGACGACGCGGCGGTGTTGTCGGACCCGGTGAGCGTGTCGTTGCGAACGGTGCTCCTCGCCCCTCCCCGCAGCGGCGCCCCCGTGCTCGTCTACGGCTCGGGACCGCTCGCGCTGGCGGCCGTTGCGCTCGTAAAGAAGCTGTACCCGGAGTCGCCTGTGTGGGCGGCGACGCGAGGCTCGGCGCGGGTGAGCCTCGCGAAGAAGATGGGGGCCGACGAGGTGCTGCCGACCGCACCCGACGAGCTCGTGGCAGCGGTGGCTGCCAAGTCGCACGCGACCCCGATCGTGCCGTGGAGCGGGAAGGCGTGGCTGCAGGACGGCCCCTGTGTCGTGTACGACACGATCGGGAGCACCGAGACCGTCGAGACGTCGATGCGCCTGCTCGAGACCGGGGGCACTCTCGTGGTCTCGGGAGTCGAACCCTCGGGCCGCTTCGAATGGACACCGCTCTACTTCAAGGAGCTACGGGTCATCGGCTCGAACGCCTTTGGCATCGAGGACGTTGCGGGCGTGCGCCGGCATGCCTTCTCGCACTATCTGTCCTGGGCCGCCGACGGCCTCGATCTCACCCCACTCATCACGCACCGTTACCCGCTCGACAGGTGGCAGGACGCCGTTCTCTCGGCGAAGAGTGGCAGCCGGAGCGGGGCGGTGAAGATACTCCTTGTTCCGTGAGTCAGCTAAGCGCCCTAGCCCCGGGCCGCAGGGCCGAGCTTGCGGTGGTCCCAGGTGACCGTGCGGTTTACGTGCAGCTTCACGACGATCCTCTTGTTGAGCATCGCCTGCACGAGCGGCTCCATGTCCTCGGAGTAACCGCCGTAGTAGCGCTCGAACACGCTCACGCCGAGAGCCAGGAGGCGCTCGGGCTCCTCGACGATCTCGGCCGTGCCTACGAGCTCGACACCCCGCAGCGTCTCGTAGGTCTCGCCGGCCTCCATGAGGACCGTCATGTTGGGGTTGCGACCGAGGTTCTGGGCCTTCTGGGACTTGGCCTTCGTCTCGATGGCGATGCAGCCCTCGAGGAAGCCGTACCACATGGCCACGGCGTGGATGGTCCCGTCGTGGTTGATGGTGCACATCGTCATGGCTCGCGTCTCCCCGAGAAACTCAGCCACCTCCTCCTCACTCATCTTGATCTGCGACCGTTGATTGACACCGCCGCCCATTCCGGGTGTTGAGGACATGGCGGCATCTTTCCCGCCTCGGAGGCCGAACCGCAATCGCGGCCTCGCGCAGAACACCGACCGCCTGGCCTGCCACCTGGGAAGGACCCGGCTCGCCCTACACTTGTCGTCTCCGCGCAAGTCGGAGATCCCTATGAGAACGCTGACCATTCGTTCCCGCGCCCGCGCGACTCGCACGGCCTTCGTCGCCTCGCTCGGCGCGATCGCGCTCGTCGCCGCCTCCTGTGGCGCCGCTTCCGCTTCCGGCAGCGGCCCGCCGCCGCCCGGTGGGGGCCTCCTCGGTGGCACCGGCGCAGAGATGAGCGCACTCGGCATGCCGCACATGGAATGGCTCCGGTCGGACCCGACCGGCACCACCTCGCCCGATGTCACGGCGACGAACCCGGCAGTGACAACGCTGCCGGCTCCGGTGCCGGGGCTCGTGGCGGGTCGCGTCACCGTCGTGGGGGACTCGGTCACCGTCGACGCTCAGCCGGCCCTTCAAGCCTTGATCCCGAAGTGCCAGGTCGACGCCCAGGTGGGAGAGCAATGGGAGACTGGTATCGCGGCTCTGCAGCAGCTGCGCGACTCGGGGCAGCTCGGCTCGATCGTCGTGGTGGCACTCGGGACGAACGGGCCGGTGTCGGTCTCCGAGTTCGCCCAGATGATGTCGGTCTTGCACGGTGTCAGCCGTGTTGTCTTCGTGACTGATCACGCGCCCGACTACTGGGAGGAGCAGAACAATGCGATTTTCTTCGCGCAGGTTCCGCACTACGCGACGGCGAGAATCGCCAACTGGGATGCTGCCGCCAAGGCGAACCCGTCGTGGCTGTACTCCGACGGTACGCACATGCCGATCGGCGGGCCCGGCGCGTACGCCTGGGCGAGGCTCGTGAAGGCACAGATCTGAGCCGAGGCGATTCTGAGCTGGCAACGATCGCAAGCGCGGTAGACAGGAGCGATGGCGCCAATTAGAGCCGTACTCGCGGCCGAGCCCGCAACCGAGCCCGCATCGACCGAATCCGACGCAAAGGAGCCCGACCGCACCCGCGGACGCCTCGGGGAGATCGACTCGGCGGACCTACCCGCGGGCGACGTCACGATCCGTGTCCAGTGGTCGAGCCTCAACTACAAGGACGGGCTCGCCGTCACCGGCAAGGGCAGGGTCGTGCGCAGCTTCCCGATGGTGTGCGGCGTCGACCTCGCCGGCGTGGTCCTCCAGTCCGAGGCGCTCGGTATCGAGCCCGGCCAGGAAGTGATCGTGACAGGCTGGGGACTTGGTGAGGAGCGCCACGGCGGGTACGCCGACATAGCGCGAGTCAGAAGCGAGTGGGTAGTCAGGATGCCAGCCGGGCTGGATCCACGCAGCTCCATGGCCATCGGCACGGCCGGGCTCACTTCGATGCTGTGCGTGCTCGCACTCGAGGGTCACGGGCTGACCCCAGCCGGTGCCGCCGGCATGCCGGTCGTGGTGACGGGAGCGGCTGGTGGCGTCGGCAGCGTCGCCATTGCCCTCCTTGCTCACCTCGGGTATGAGGTCACAGCAGTGAGCGGCCGGTCCGGCGAGGCCGAGCAGGAGGCCTACCTACGTGCTCTCGGCGCCACCGGGGTGATCCCCCGTGCCGAGCTCGCCGATGCCAAGCCACGTGCGCTCGACACAGAGCGATGGGCGGCAGGAATCGACGCTGTCGGCGGCCCCATCCTCGCGACGATCCTGCGTCAGACACGGTACGGCGGCTGTGTGGCGGCCTGCGGCCTCGCGGGAGGTGCCGATCTCCCCACCACCGTTCACCCCTTCATCCTGCGCGGCATCGACTTGGCAGGCGTCGAGTCGGTCCGCTGCCCGACCCACCTCCGTGTGGAGGCGTGGCACCGCCTCGCGAGCGACCTGCCGCGCGACGTGCTCGAGTCGATGACGGTCGAGGCGCGCCTCGAGGACGTGCCTTCCCTTGCCGAGGAGATCCTCGGCGGGCGGACCCGCGGCCGCGTGGTGATAGCAGTCAATCCTTGAGGTGACGCGCTGACATGCCGGTCTACGGCGTTCCTGCGAGCGTGTTCCGGAACGGCGGGGTTGCGGGCCCGGCGCCCGGCAGTTGGCCGCGCACTCCCGTCGAGACCGCCATCGTGCTTGCCGGTGGGGGAAATCGCGGAGCGGTGCAGGTGGGCATGCTGCGGGCGCTCGTGGAGCGAGGCGTCGTCCCCGACCTGATCGTCGGGACCTCGATCGGTGCCATCAACGGCGCTGCCTTCGCCGGTACGGCGACACTCGAGGGGGTTTACCTCGCGGCCGATGTCTGGCGGCGGCTCGCGGCGAGCGACGTGTTCCCGAGGCGGAGGTTTCACGGGACGTGGCGTTTCTTGGAGCGGCGTGCGTCGGTCTTCCCGATAGAGGGGTTGAAGGCGGTTGTCGCGTCATATCTGCGTTTCGAGCAGTTGGAGGACGCGCCGGTCCCTCTCCTTCTAATCGCGACGCGCCTCGACGACGGGGTCGAGGAGTGGCTCACGACCGGCCCGGCGCTGGACGCCATCATGGCGTCGGCTGCGCTTCCCGGCATGTACCCGGCGATCGAGTTTGGCGACTACCGCTACTTCGACGGCGGTGTGATGAACAACGTCGGCATCTCGGCCGCTCTCGCGGCGGGCGCCAAGCGGATCTACGTGCTGCTCTGCGACCGGGTCGATGCGGCGGCTCCGTCCTTCTCCCGCCCGTTCGAAGCCATGTTCGCAGCGTTCTCGCTCGCCCTCGGCGCCCGTGTCCGCCGGGACCTTGCCAACGTGCCGCCCGACGTGGACGTCGTCGTCATAGAGCAACCGGGCACGGCGATCTTCGACCCGCAGGACTTCTCGAAGACCGACGAGCTGATCGAGCAGGGCTACCGGGCGGCTCGTGACGTGCTGGACGAGTACGACCGTGCTCTCCGGCTCGGCACCGGGCGGAGCACCGAGCGTGACCTCGTGAGCCGCCTACGCCGCGTGAGCGCTGTCGCAAGCGCGGCTCGGTGGCGGGATCAGAGGGACCCGAATGCCGCTTCGCGGGCGGACGACGTGCCGTCGGGGTCGACCGAGTAGGCGAGCTGCCCGTCGGCGAGCTCCACCCGTTCGGCGTCTCCTCTCACCCGGAGAAACTCCAGGTGAGCATAGGTCTCGCTCTCCGCCATCATCCCCCAGACCGGCTTGCGGAAGAGCTCTTGCGAGAACTCGATCACAGTCGCCTGTCCGGTCGAGCGCCCGATCTCGCGCAAGGAGGCGAGCCGCTCGTCGTGGTGCTCGACGATCTGCCGCACGCGCACTTCGAGCCCAGGGAAGGGATGGCCGTGCGCCGGCAGCACGTTCGTCACGGGCCCGAGATCGAGCAGCACCGCCAGTGACACGAGAAACGACCCGAGCGGATCGGTCAACGGCGACAATCCACCCACGTGCGGCGTTATGGTCGGCAGGACGTGGTCGCCCGAGATGAGGAGCCCGTTCTCGGGGTCGTAGAGGCAGAGGTGGTCGCTGGTGTGGCCGGGGGTGTGGACCGCCCGCCATTCCCGCCCGGCCAGCGTGAGCGTGTCGCCGTCGTTCACCCGGCGCGTCGGGATGGGAGGGCGGAGACTCGGGACGAGATTGCGTGTCGCGAGCTGGCGCATGATCTTCTGGCGGCGACCGCCCGCATGCTCGAACGGCGTCCCACCCCACGGAGTCCTCCGGGCCTTCATCAGGTTCTGGTAGCCCGTGTCGTCTTCTTCGGGCTTGGCGTTCTCGGGATCGTCCTCGGCCGCGGTCGAGTCGTCCGGCGCAGCATGTGAGTGCGAGTGCGACTGACCGTGCGGTGAGCGCTCGAACCAGGTGTGGAAGCGGCGCTCGGTGACGATGTCTGCGTTGGCGGCGTGTGCGAGACGGCCTGCGGACCCGAAGTGGTCCGGGTGGGAGTGCGTGATGAGAACTGTGTGGACGTCCGAGACCTTGAGGCCGGCGTCCTTCAGCCGCGTCTTGATGGCGACCCACGTCTCCTTGCCGGGAAGGCCGGCGTCGATTATCGCGGCGCCCTTCGAGTCGATGAGGGCGTAGGAGTTGACGTGGCCGAGCCCGGTGAAGTTGATCGGGATCTGCAAGCGCAGGATCTTCGGGGCGACCTCGGTGATCTCTGCCGAGGCGGCTTCTTGCTCCTGCTTGCGGGGCCTCGGTGGGGTGCTCGGTGTGGCCGGCGTCGCCGGCACCTCGCTCACTGGGTTGCCTGGCTGGTTGGGGTTGCCTCGCTGGTTGGGGTTGCCTCGCTGGTTGGGGTTGCCGCGCCGGCAGCGTCCGGCTCCGGGATCGGTACCCGGACGAAGTGCTCCTTGTAGAACGCGAGCTCCGCGACGCTCTCCCGGATGTCGTCGAGAGCACGGTGCGCCGTGAGCTTGTGAGGCCTGCCCGAGTAGATCTTCGGGTTCCACCTCCGGCAGAGCTCCTTCACGGTGGAGACGTCGATGCTGCGGTAGTGGAAGTGGCTCTCGAGCTCCGGCAGGTACACCCGCAAGAAACTCCGGTCCATCGCGATCGAATTCCCACACAACGGCGTCTCACCTGCTGGGACGTGCTGGCGGACGAAATCGAGCGTCGCCATGCCGGCCTCCTCGACGGTCACCGTCGAGGACTGGATCAGCGGAAGCAATCCCGAGCTCGTGTGCATCCGCTTGACCACGTCGTCCATCTCGGCGAGCTGCTCGTCGGTGGCGTGGACGACGAGATCTGGTCCCTCGGCCACGATGTTGAGGTCGTCGTCGGTCACAAGGGTGGCGATTTCGACGATTACGTTGCGTTCCGGGTTGAGGCCGGTCATCTCAAGATCCATCCATACGAGCACGGGCGGTGAGGTTAACGATCTGTCCGCTACCTTGCGAGACGTGGTCGACATCCCCGTGCTCCAACTGGACCCGGACATGGCCTTGCCCGAGCCCGCTCGAGAGGGCGACGCAGGCATCGACCTGCGGTCGCGTGTCGATACAGTGCTGCCGCCGGCGGGCGGCCGGGCGCTCGTGCCGACCGGGATCGCCCTCGAGCTGCCACCGGGTTGTGCAGGGCTCGTGCTTCCCCGCAGCGGGCTCGCGCTCCGCCACGGCGTCACCTGCCTAAACGCCCCGGGTCTGATCGACGCTGGCTACCGGGGGGAGGTCTCGGTCATACTTGTCAACACGGATCCCACTGTCGCGTTCAATATCGGGCGCGGGGACCGGATCGCCCAGCTCGTCATCGTGGACGTGATGACGGTGAGGCTGGTGGCGGTACCCGAGCTGACCACGAGCGAGCGTGGTGAAGGAGGATTCGGGCACACCGGTCGGACGTGAGCAGCGACCATTTCGGCGGCGAGTTGTAGGAGGACATGCGATGCAGCGGTTGAGTGGGCTTGATGCGATGTTCTTCTACCTCGAGACGCCGAGCTCGCACATGCACGTGACGGGCGTGTACGTCATGGAGCCTGGTGACCGGGAGGCCTCGTTCGAGACCATCCGCTCCATGGTGGAGGAGAGGTTGCCGCTCGCTGCTCCGTTTCGGCGGAGGCTCGTCGAGGTGCCGCTCAAGCTGTCGCACCCCATGTGGATCGAGGACCCCGACTTCGACCTCGACTACCACGTGCGCCGCGCAGCCCTGCCGTCGCCTGGGGGATCGAGGGAGCTCGAGGAGTTCGTCGGCCAGGTCGTCGGCCTGCCGCTCGACCGCTCGCGGCCCCTGTGGGAGATGTACTTCGTGGAGGGGCTCGAGGGCGGGCGGGTCGCCGTCGTCACGAAGATGCACCACGCGGCGATCGACGGGGTCTCAGGCGCCGAGATCGCAGCGACATGGCTCGACCTCGAGGCCGACCCGCCCGATCGGACGATCGTCGACCCGTGGCGGTCGGAACAGATCCCAACCGACGGCGAGCTCATGGCGTTCGCGATGGCGTCGCTCGTCGGCCACCCGCTGAGGGCGGCCAAGACCGCCCGGCGGGTGCTCGAGTCCACGCTGCACGTGACCGAGCGCAATCGTGAGCCGGGCATGCAGGCGCCACCCTCGCCGTTCTCCGCGCCGAAGACGTCGCTCAACCAGGCGCTGACGCCGCATCGCCGGGTGGCGTTCTCCGAGCGGTCGCTCGACGACTTCAAGGCCGTTAAGAACCACTTCGGTTGCACGGTGAACGACGTCGTGCTCGCGGTCTGCGCCGGGGCTCTGCGCCGGTACCTGATCGAGGGGAACGAGCTTCCCGAAGAGCCGCTCGTCGCGATGGTCCCGATGTCGGTGCGGACCGAGGAGGACCGGGGCACACACGGCAACCGCATCTCGGCGATGCTGAGCTCGCTCGCGACAGACGTCGAGGACCCAGCCGACCGCTTGAAGGCGATCTCGGAGGGGATGCGCTCGGCCAAGGAGCAGGAGCAGCTGATCGGCGCCGCCACTCTCACGGACTGGACCGAGTTCACATTCCCAGCCCTCGTCGGGAAGGCATCTCGGCTCATCTCGTCGACGCGGGTGTTCGACCGGGTGCGGCCCGTGTTCAACGTCACCATCTCGAACGTGCCCGGGCCGCCTTTCCCGCTGTTCCTGGGTGGGGCGCGCATGGTCGGTTTTTACCCGCTCGGCCCGATCGCCGAGGGTGTCGGCCTCAACATGACGGTGATGAGCTACTGCGGCATCGTCTACTTCGGGCTGAACGGGTGTCGCGAGACCGTGAGCCGCATGGCTGACTTGCCTGGGATGATCGACGAGTCGCTGGACGAGTTGGTGGCGTTGGCTCGCCCTGCGCGGCGCAGAGGTCGGCGGTCGGCAGTGCCTGACGCTGAACCCGACGCGGCCTCGGCGTCCTTAGAAACGGACGCCTCTTCCGCCTCGGGCTCCGCCGCCGCGGCGGAGCCGGGCGCGCCGGACGTTGCTGCTGGCGGGTCCTCGCTCGCGGCGGGCTGACGACTGCCGCCAGCCGCGGCCGATCTGAGGCGAGGCTTTACGGGAGCGGGGCTGATCGCGTAGCATTGACTGTATGGTCAGTCAATCACCAGGTGCAGGCGCGACAGCACCTCTCGATCCCTCCGAGCTCGCAGCCACGCTTCGGCCTTTCGGTGAGAGCCGCATGCTCCCGCGCGACGCTTATACGAGCGAGGCCGTGTTCGAGTGGGAGCAGCGCAACTTCTTCGAAGGAGGGTGGATCTGCCTCGGCCGGAGCGACATCATCGCCAACGAGGGCGATCAGAGGGCGGAGAGTTTGGGGCGCGGGGGCGTGTTGCTCATGCGGGGCCAGGACGGGACGGCGAGAGCGTTCGCCAACGCCTGCCGCCACCGCGGCCACGAGCTGCTGCCGTGCAGTGGCGAGACGGTGAACCGCCCGATCGTGCTCTGCCCGTACCACGCCTGGTCCTACCGGCTCGATGGCCGCCTCCGGAAGGCGCCCGGCTTCGACGAGCTGGCGAACTTCGACCCGCGCGACAACGGGCTCGTCGAGCTGCCCTGCGTCGACTGGCACGGGCTGCTGTTCGTCGACGCATCCGGCGGTGCGGGGCCGTTCGACGATCACGTCGCCGGACTCGAGGAGATCGTCGCTCCCTACGAGCTCGAGCGGCTCGTGACTGCCGGCCGCCATGACTACGTCGTCACGTCGAACTGGAAGATCCTCTCCGAGAATTACCAGGAGTGCTACCACTGCCCGGTCATCCACCCCGAGCTGTGCGCTGCCAGCCCGCCCAAGAGCGGCGACAACTACGTGCACGACGGCGGCGGTGCCTGGGTCGGCGGGTGGATGGACATCCGGGAGGAGTTCGCCACCATGTCGCTCGACGGCTCCACCTCGGCAACGCCGCTGCGCGGCCTCGACGAGCGCCGGCGCCGGATCGTCGACTACGTCGGGCTGTTCCCGAACGTGCTCATCAGCCTCCATCCCGACTACGTGATGACGCACGTCCTCACGCCGCTCGGCCCGGACAAGACCAGGATCGTCTGTGAATGGCACTTCTCGCCCGAGGACGTCGCGCGGGAGGACTTCAGCCCTGCCTTCGCCGTCGACTTCTGGGACATCACGAACCGCCAGGACTGGCTCGCCTGCGAGTCGGTGCAGCGCGGGCTCTCGAACCCGCACGCCATCCCCGGCCCCCTCTCGGCCGAGGAGGACGGTGTGTACCAGCTGGTGACGCTCGTGGCCCGCGGCTACGCGGGCCTTCGGATGCGCACGGGCGGCGTAAAGAGCGCTAGATCAGCCCGGTAACGCCTCGCTTGGCGAGCTGGGCGGCGATGATCACCCGCTGGATCTCGCTCGTGCCCTCCCAGATGCGCTCGACACGGAGCTCCCGGAAGAAGCGCTCGGCCACGTTCTCGCGCATGTACCCCCGCCCCCCGAAGATCTGCACCGCACGGTCAGCAACGCGGTTCGCCATCTCGGACGAGTAGAGCTTCACCATCGACGCCTGGGCGTGCTGGACTTTCTTGTCGCGCCCCTCGTCGACGCCGCGGGCCGCCTCGTAGACGATCGACCGGGCGGCGAACAGCTCGGTCACGCTGTCGGCGAGCATCGCCTGCACCAGCTGGTAGTCGATGATCGGCTGGCCGTAGACGACGCGCTCGGCAGCGAAACGGGTCGCCTCGTCCACAAGCCGCTCGGCTGCCCCCAAGCATCTCGCGGCAACCATGAACCGCTCGAAACGGAACCACTCATACGCGAACGCCATCCCCCCACCCTCGTCCCCGATGAGATGGGAGGCCGGCACCCGGACGCCTTCGAAGGCGACGATCGGGTGGTGGTGGGCGATCGTGTGGGAGTACGCCGGAGTGCGCACCACCCGCACGCCAGGTGTCGGCAAGTCGACGACGAACATGGCATGCTCGCCCGCGTGCGGGCCGTTCGTTAGGCGGCCCTGGAAGAAGGCGTAGGTGGCTTCGTTGTAGGACGTGACGTGCCACTTGACCCCGTCGAGGACGTAATCGTGGCCGTCGCGGCGGGCGGTCGAGGTGATCGCGTCGACGTCCGAACCGGCGCCCTCTTCGGTGATGGCGTAGCACTCGCTCGCCTCGCCGTCGACGGTCGGGACTATCCAACGTTGGGTCTGGAACTCGGTCGCCACCTCCGGCCACCACTGGGGAGGCGTCGACACCATCCATGCGAGCGCGTTCGTCGCCCTGCCCACCTGCTCTTGCACGAGCACCTGCTGGAACATCGAATACCCGCCTCCGCCAAGGGATCTCGGCATGTTGGTGGCAAGGAGGCCGTCACTCTTCGCCCGGGCTCGCATCTTCTCGGCGACCTCGGGAGGCAGCTCGCCCTCGTTCAGCTCGGCCCCTTCCTCATAGGGGATCAGGTCGTCGACGAACGCCCTCGCGCGCTGTTGGAGCTCTAAGTCTTCGGCCGTCATCTGGTACATGAGATCTCCTCAGTTGCGCCGGGTGACCGGCGGGTGGGGCGTTCCGCGCAAGTTTGACTGACTGTTCAGTTTATGTCATCGTGAAGCCCCATGCGCACGAGCTCCGAGAGTGCAGACGCGGTCGTAGTCGGTGGGGGGACGATCGGCGGATGGTGCGCTTGGTTCTTGCGGAAGGCCGGCCTCGAGAGGGTCGTCGTCGTCGAGCGTGCGACAGTCGGGCGGGGAGCGAGCAGCCGTGCCGCCGGAATGGTCCGGAGCCAGGGTGGCACGAAATGGGCCGTTCAGCTCGGTATGTGGAGCCGCGACTTCTACATGTCCCAGGCCGAGACGATCGGGGTCGACTCAGGCTTCGTCGCGCAGGGTTACTTGATGCCGGCGTTCTCGGATGCCGAGGTCGAGATCGGGCGGGCGCGCGTCGCGATGCAGCGGGAGCTCGGCCTCGACGTCTCGTGGCTCAGTTGCTCGGAGGCGGACGCGCTCCACCCGGCGATGGCGCCGGGATCGCACCTAGGCGGCTCCTATGCGCCTGGCGACGGCTGGATCGACCCGCCCCGCAACGTGTTGGCTTACGTGACAGCGCTCGTGCGCGACGGAGTGGAGTTGCGCGAGCGGAGCGAGTTCGAAGGACTGCGCTTCGGGACAAATGGCGAGTCTGTCGTCGGCGTCGAGACGTCCACAGGCCCGATCTCGACTGAGCTCGTCGTGCTCACGGGCGGCCCGGAGATCGGCGAGGTGGGGGAGCGGGCCGGCATCCGGATCACCGCCGGCGGGACCCGCCATCAAGTGGCGGTGACCGAGCCGCACGCCGAGGTTGTGCCGGAGCGGCTCGGCATGGTGTTCGACATCGCCGAAGGCTTGTACTGGCGTCCTGAGGAGGGCGGGGTGTTGTTCGGCATGAGCAACCCCGACGAGCCGCCCGGGCCGGCGCGCGACGTCGACTGGCCCTACATGAACCAGATCCGCAAGCGGCTCGCCGAGCTGTTGCCGATCACCGGCGAGCTCGCGTTGCGGCGTGTCTGGGCCGCGACAATCGACTACACACCTGATCACCTGCCCATCCTCGGGCCTGGGATGCGGGCGGACGGGTCGGCGATCAATGGCGTCACCGTTGCGGCCGCGGGCGGCCACGGGATGATGTGGGGACCGGCCGTGGCTCGTGTCGCTGCCGATCTTGCTCTCGAGGGATCGAGCGCGGTGTTGGACGTGAGCGAGCTCGGCCTCGGGCGTTTCGACTCCGAAGGCCGTAGCCGGCTCGATCCAGATCCGATCGCTTTACCGTTTCCCGAAAGGACATCTGTTCAATGAGCTCCAGTGTGGTCTCAGCCGACAGTTCAACCGGCCCTAGCCTGTCGCTCCCCGTGGTACGCGACGCGACCTCCGCCGAGCTAGAGGACTGGGGGCCGCTCGTGGAAGCGACCGGTCCCGAGATGTCGACGGCCGGCCTCAAGTTGTGGGAGGACGGCAATGGCGCCGAGACGGGGATCTGGCAGTGCACCGCCGGCCCGTCGCACTGGACCCTCGAGACCCATGAATTCGTCAATGTCCTCTCCGGGTCGATGACGGTGACGGCGGACGGCGGCGAGCCGGTCGACCTCGGACCTGGCGACACCGTGCTGTTCCCGAAGGGCTGGTCCGGCTCCTGGCAGATCCACGAGACCCTGCGCAAGCTGTATGTGATCTTCTGAGCAGTCGCGAGGGTCCCGCCCACCTCGGGTCTTGCGTCCGTAATCGGAACTTCACCGGCAGTTCCCTTGATTTGTCGCCTTCGGGCGGATAGAACGGCCTCCTAACGGCCGAAAGGGGGCCGTCGTGACCAGCGACGCTCGTCTGCCAGAACTCTCGAACCCCGCTCGGGAGATGGTCCGTGATAGGGGCTCAGCGCCGCTCGAGGGGACGACGCGGCCGGACGGACAAGGTCGCGCGGGCGAGATGGATCGCCGGACTGCACTGAAGCTCATCGGATCGAGCGGTGTCGCTGTCGGCCTCGCGTCCTACGGAGCCCGCGTGCGCGCCGGCAGGCGAGCCATTCGCCAGGCGATCGAGACGGGAGCGCGGCTCGTCCCCCGCACCGGCGGCAGTGGGCTGACACCCAGCCTGACGGTCGAGGTGTACAGGCGTGACGATTTGTTCGATCTGAGTTTCGACCTGTACAACCTGCAGCTCACGACGGGTGGGGGCTCGCCCGAGCTCACGCGGATCAACTCCCGCAAGCCGGCTTACATAGTCGTTAACTTCCCGATGCAGCACCTCGGTGAGGAGGCGAGCCAGAGCCCACCGGCGCCTCCGTACCTCGCGACCGCTGTAGGGGCGTACGCGGCAGGGCCATCGCAACTCGTGTTCGGCCTTCCGAAGGCAACGTCGTCCATTCCGTTCACGCTCAAGGGGCTCCTGTCGTGGATGACCCTCTCGCCTGAGCTGACCACGCCTGCGGCCATCGTCGAGTCCGGGCTCGGCGGTCCTGGCCAGCTCGACACGTTCATCGAGGCGCCGTGGCAGCTGTTCCTCTCGCCGAACAAGAAGGGCTTGTGGAACCACTCGGTGACTCCCGTGAGCCATAACGGCTTGACCGAGCTGTGGCAGACGCGCCTCGGCACTGCCGCCGGTGAGTACCCGTTCGGCGATCCAGAGATCGCGGGGATCTGGGCGGCCGACTGGCCTGACCTCGGGCCGGCGGATCCGTTCCCCATGCCGCTCCAGAACACGGACCGGCGCGACATCGTGACCCTCTCGTCGGGAGGTACGAACAGCCAGACCGGCGCGCCCGTGCCGGCCATCCCGATTCCGATACACGTCTTCATGCTGACGCCGCTCGGCGCCGGGATGGATCTCGATGGTCGCTGGAACGAGCCGAGTGTCTCGTCGCTCATCGAGTGGCGCGAGCGGATGACGGCCGGACGGGACAGCTACGTGCGGATCGTGCGCGCGGGCTTCATCTACCCGTTCGGTCACAAGGCCGTGTGGATCACTATCACGGACCGCCAGTTCCAGGTCAGCCCGGACGGCGATCTCGTTGCGTATTTGGTTCAACAGCAGTTCGTCGAGATCACGGAGCCCTCGAAGACCTATCCTGGCACCTCCCCTGAGCCTTTCGAAGGGCGCCAGAATCCCTTCCGCACGATCAAGGTGAAGACGTCCACGACGCCGCCGCTCGATCCGCCCTCGTTCATCTCCACGAACGAGAGTGAGGGAGCGTTCTGGCCAATGGCCAGTGGCTCGCCTGTCCCGTTCTCGTTCCAGGGACTCGACTTCGAGGGCCGCACTGCCGATTTCACCACGAACGTCATCTGGGTCGACGAGGAGGTCGCCTTCGACTACACGACGTCGGTTCCCAACATCGAAGCGGACTACACCGCCCCGGCGAACGTCGCCTACCGCAGCCCGGCCCTGAACGGGCAACTGGTCGCGTTCGCGCCACCGGTGAAGACCGAGCCAGGCGCGACGGCCCACCATGCCGACGCGCTCGAGTTCGACGCGATTGTGATCTCCGACGCCGGGACCTACGAGCCTGCCTGGTTCCCCGTCGTCGCGAACGCCACGGTGCGCCTGCCGGCGGCCGAGCAGGTGACCGGCGGCGAGCTCCCAGGGTCGCCACCGATCTTCGACTACGCCAGCCAGTACCTGACGAACGGGTTCCAGCACGGCGTGCCGGAGGTGTTCTTCGTCCTCGACGCCGCGTCCTCGCCCGCTCCGCTCACCTTCCCGGCCGACAAGTCGGGCGGAGCCGTGACCCCCAACTTCAACATCGACGGCGTGTCGCGCGAGCACGGCCCGACCTCGGACTCACATAACCTGCTGGCGAAGAAATTCGATCCGACGAACTACTTCGCCGGCCTTGAAGCAAAGATCCTCGGCGGCCTCGACCTCTTCTCGATCATCGAGGCGATCGTCGGTAGCGGTGTGTCGAAGCGACTGCCGAAGATCAAGACCCACCTCATCTTCGCCCACAACGACACCTCCCTCGCCCCGACCGGTCTGCAGACAACGGTCGACTGGAACCCGAGCGTGTCCGAGGACCCGACCGGGACGTTCGACCCGAAGGGCTCGAAGACGAAGACGCTCGAGATCCACGTCAAGATCTTCACGCCGTTCGCCGACCCGTCCAATACGACCTTCCAGATTCTCGGCAAGCTCGTCAACTTCGACGTGAACCTGTTCGGGGCGGACGACAAGGGCGGGCTCACGTTCCTCAACCTGCATTTCGACAAGCTGCTCTTCAGTGCCAAGACCGGCGCGAAGGTGCAGTTCACCGTCGACATCACCGCTGTGAACTTCGAAGGGCCTCTGACGTTCATCAACGACCTCGAGCAGTACCTCGCTTCGCTCGGCGGTCCGAGCATCGACATCCAGCCGACTGGCCTGACGGTGAGCTATTCGCTTCCCATCCCGGACATCACCTGCGGCGTGCTCGCCATCGAGAACATCTCTCTGTTCGGCCAGCTCACCCTTCCGTTCGACGGAACGCCGGTGAGGCTCGAGGTCGACTTCTGCACGCGGGACAACCCGTTCATCTTGACGATCGACTGCTTCGGCGGCGGGGGCTTCTTAGGGGTGGCGCTCGGCACGGACGGGATCGAGCTGATCGAGGTCAGCCTCGAGTTCGGTGCGGCCATCGCGATGGACCTCGGTGTCGCGTCGGGCAGCGCCTCGATCATGGCGGGCATCTACTTCTCGCTCGCACCGAACACACACCCGACGGGAGCTCACCCGCCGGCTGACGTGGTGACGCTGACGGGTTTCCTGCAGGCGAACGGGGACCTCGAGGTGCTCGGCATCATCAGCATCTCGATCCTCTTCTACCTCGGCTTCACCTATCAGGACCCGGGCAAGTGCACCGGCACCGCAACGGTGACGGTGACGGTGAAAGTGCTCATCTTCTCGGCTTCGGTCAGCCTCACCGTCACGAAGACGTTCGGCGGCAGCGGCGACCCGAGCTTCGCGCAGGCGATCTCACAGGCCGATTTCGACACCTATTGCGCCGCGTTCGCGGCATAACGAGGCACCGACATGATCAACCAAAGGATCATCTGGACCGCTCTGCCGAACGGCCTCACACCCGACAATCTCAATTACCAGATCTCCGTCTTCATCTCGCCGAGGCTGTTCACCGACGAGGGGGCTGCGACCGAGACGCTCGCGAGCTTTCCTGATTGGTTGGATTGGCCGGGAACGGCGGTCAGTTTCTCCGTGACGATCGGTGGCACCACACCCGTGCCGGTGACCGTGACGAGCCCGCCTCCGAGCCCGGTGCTTTGGAAGGCTCTCTTCAAGTCGACGACGTTCGTCGAGCCTTACGTCTACACGAGCATCTCCGGTCAGAATTTCCACTCGTATCCGACCAACTTCCTGCGCGAGTGGTTCGTCTCCACGTACTCCGCCCTCTGCAACGAGAGCCCGACCGACTATCCCTCCCTCGCTGATCTCGGGCTTGGCCCCGGGGGAAACAACGGCCCGTACGGCGCCCTCCCGACCAACCAGGACCTGACAGAACGCGCCATCACGACGATCGGCGACTGGCTCGTGGAAGGCGTCTCGCCACCGACGGGCGGCCCCGCGGTGCACGCCATCGGGCCGGCCGCGAGTGGCAATCCCCTCACCGACTTCGAGCAGGCGGAGCTCTTCCTCCAACCACTCACCACGGTGCCGGCGAAGTTCGACAAGCACTACCACCCCGCCAAGCCCTCGATCGACTTCCACAAGATGGTCTCGATGCTCGGCCAGTATCCGTCCTTGCTGCGTCTCTTCGGGCTCGTCTACGACCTCGAAGTCCCGATCCCGGGCGGCTTGTCGGCTCCCGCGGCCCTCAGCGTGACGCCGACCTGGACCCCGCTCCTCGCCGCCACGACGAACGTGCTGCCAGCGGTCCAGTCGGATCCTGTGACGTGGCGCGCTTTCCCGCGGCCGACGAACCCGGAGATAGCCGAAGGGCTGCTCCGGATGAGCGACCCCGTCCCGAGCCAGCCTTCGCAGCCCGGGTACCCCTTGCTCGAGCTCGAGATCGACGGGTCGACTCTGAAGACGCTCAACTTCGCGCGGGGTGTGGAGCGCGCGACCACGACAATGGCCTCGAGCGCGACGCCGAGTGCCTACGCGGTCCCGGCGCTCCGCTCGGCAGGCCTCGCCGTCGCCCACACAGGGCAGGCTCTCGACTTCGGCCAGGGCATGCAGCAGGCGGACTCACTCGACGCCTCTGTCGAGGTGAACTCGCCGGTCACCCTCTACGCCGAGGACGTCGTGCGCGGCTTCCGCATCGACGCTTGGGACAGCGGCTCCAATGCCTGGCACCAGCTGTGCGCCCGATCGGCAGCGCCCGCGCTCGGCGGCTACCTGATCGGCAAGGGAGCCCACCCGCATGTCGAACCGGTACCCACGGGCGAGGAGGGCTGGGTCGAGCTCTCGCTCGCGCAGGGCGACGCCGGCGGCTCGAACGACTCGTATCTCAGCGAGCTGATCTTCCGCTGGTCGGGCTGGAGCCTTGTCGCGCAGCGGCCGGGGCAGCATCTCTCCGAGGACCCGTCCGACGGCCTCGAGCCGCCGGCCAACAACCCCCCGACTGGCGATTTCCCGCTGCAAGTCTCGTTCGCTGCAACCAC
>JBKQLZ010000104.1:0-10218 GCA_052146895.1 Acidimicrobiales bacterium | reverse complement strand
TCCAGGATCTGCAAGAGGGTGTTGAAGATGTCTGGGTGCGCCTTCTCGATCTCGTCGAACAGCACCACTGCAAAGGGCTTGCGCCGGACTGCCTCGGTAAGCTGGCCACCCTCTTCGTAGCCCACGTAGCCAGGAGGGGAGCCAACAAGACGGCTAACGGTGTGCTTCTCCATGTACTCGCTCATGTCGAGCTGGATCAGAGAGCTCTCGTCACCGAAGAGAAGCTCGGCAAGCGCCTTTGCCAGCTCGGTCTTCCCGACACCGGTCGGGCCGAGGAAGATGAAGGAGCCGCTCGGGCGCTTCGGGTCCTTGAGTCCCGCCCGCGTGCGCCTGATCGCCCGCGACAACGCACCGATGGCGTCCTCTTGGCCGATGACGCGCTTGTGGAGCTCGTCCTCCATCCGCAGCAACCGGGCAGTCTCTTCCTCGGTGAGCTTGTACACCGGGATGCCGGTCCAGTTCGCGAGAACCTCGGCAATGACGTCCTCGTCCACGACGTCGAACAGGTCGACGCCCTCGGAGCGCCACTGGGACTCCATGTTCGTCTTCAGCTCAAGCTGTTCTTTTTCCTGATCGGCCAGCTTCTTCGCCTCTTCGAAGTTCTGCTTCTCGATGGCGGTGTCCTTCTTGGTGCGCAACTCGCCCAGCAGCTCTTCGATCTTGCGGTATTCCGGCGGCCTCGTCATGCGGCGGATGCGCAGCCGGCTACCGGCCTCGTCGATCAAGTCGATCGCCTTGTCCGGGAGGAAGCGGTCCGAGATGTAGCGGTCGGCAAGGTTCGCCGCCGCCACGAGCGCCTGGTCGGTGATCGTCACCTGGTGGTGCTGCTCGTAGCGGTCCCGCAGGCCCTGCAGGATCTCGATCGTGTGAGCGAGCGACGGCTCCTCCACCTTGATCGGCTGGAAACGGCGCTCGAGGGCCGCGTCCTTCTCGAGATGCTTGCGATACTCGTCGAGCGTGGTCGCACCAATCGTCTGCAGCTCGCCACGGGCAAGCATCGGCTTCAAGATCGAGGCGGCGTCGATGGCGCCCTCTGCGGCACCGGCGCCCACGAGCGTGTGCAGCTCGTCGATGAACAAGATGATGTCGCCGCGGGTGCGGATCTCCTTCAGCACCTTCTTCAAGCGCTCCTCGAAGTCGCCGCGATAGCGGCTTCCTGCCACGAGCGCACCGAGGTCGAGCGTGTACAGCTGCTTGCCCTTCAGTGTCTCAGGCACGTCGTTGGAGACGATCTGCTGCGACAGGCCCTCGACGATTGCGGTCTTACCGACTCCAGGCTCGCCGATCAGCACCGGGTTGTTCTTGGTGCGCCGGGAGAGCACCTGCATGACGCGCTCTATCTCCTTGTCGCGGCCGATGACCGGATCGAGCTTGTGATCACGCGCGAGCTGAGTGAGATTTCGGCCGAACTGGTCGAGCACGGGCGAGCCGCCGGTCTGGCTCTCCGCACCGGTCGACGTGGCGCTGCCGGCGCCCGAGGCTGCCGTCTCGCGTCCCTGGAATCCGGAGAGGAGCTGGATGACCTGCTGGCGAACCCGAGAGAGGTCTGCACCGAGCGACATGAGAACCTGAGCCGCGACTCCCTCGCCCTCGCGCACGAGCCCGAGGAGCATGTGCTCTGTCCCGATGTAGTTGTGGCCAAGCTGGAGCGCCTCTCTCAGGGACAGCTCCAGCACCTTCTTCGCCCGCGGCGTGAAGGGCGGGGATCCCGTCGGTGCCGATCCTGCAGGACCGATCGTCTCTTCGACCTTCTCGCGAACGGCCTCGAGCGAGATGCCAAGTGACTCGAGCGCTTTCGCGGCGAGTCCTTCGCCCTCGTGGATCAGGCCGAGCAGAATGTGCTCGGTACCGATGAAACTGTGGTTGAGGAGGCGTGCCTCCTCCTGAGCGAGGACCAGTACCCTACGTGCCCGGTCGGTAAATCGCTCGAACAACTGCGGCTCCTCAGTGGACGGTTCCTACGGTCAGTCTATCGGCAGGGTGTGTCTGTTTGGTTAGCAACTTGTTTCGCCAATATCTCTTGCCTAGTACAACACCGCACCCTCCGTGTGCCTTCCCCGCTGCTGAGAGTGCTTGACAAGGCGATCCGAACCCTCCGAAATATCTTGCGGACCACGCCGGTTGTCAGATCGCCCGACAAGTGTCCTAGGGTGCTGTGCTGGTGAAAGGGTCAGATCTCTTCGCACTCCCGGTGCCGGACGACGAGTTCGCGCTGCTCGAGTCCTGTTTGAGGGACTCGGTCCTTGGCGAGGACGCGTTCCTGAACGAGGTGGCGAGCCACCTGATCGTCGCCGGAGGCAAGCGCCTCAGGCCCTCGTTGACGTTGACCGCCGCGGAGCTGGCGGGTAACGGCATCTCCCGCGAAAGCCGCTTGGGGGGCGTCTCGGTCGAGCTCGTCCACCTCGCCTCCCTCTATCACGACGACGTCATGGACGAGGCGCTGCGGCGCCGGAGCGTGGACAGCGTCAATGCGCGCTGGGGGAACCTCGTGGCGATTGTCGCAGGGGACTTCCTACTGGCCCGCTCGGCAGAGATAGCCGCCAGCCTCGGGCCGGAGATCGCCGGCCTTCTGGCAGCGACGCTTGCGCGCCTATGCCAGGGTCAGGTTGCCGAAGTGAGATCTGCGTTCCAGATCGACCGGAACGAGACGGACTACCTGAGGGCGATATCGGACAAGACAGCGGCCCTCATGTCAACGGCGTGCAGGATCGGCGGGCTGACGGCCGGCATCGATCGCCCCCGGATCGACGATCTGACAGCGTTCGGTGAGGCCTTCGGAATGGTCTTCCAGATCCGAGACGACGTCCTCGACGTCATTGCCACCGAGGAGGAGCTGGGCAAGCCACCTGGCCAGGATCTCGCCGAAGGCATCTACACCCTGCCCGTCCAGCGGGCTCTAGCCGACCCTGCTGTGGCGCCCGCGCTCCTCGATCTGCTCGGCAAGCCTCTCGCGGAACCGGAGCGCTCGGCCGCGCGGGCGCTCGTGGCATCCTCGGATGGGATCGTGGCGTCGAGCCTCGTCGCCCGGCACTATGCGGACGAGGCTGTGAAGGCAGCCGAGCGGCTCGGAGACGGAGCGATCAGCGCGCGCCTCGGGCAGTTGACAGAAGACGTCGCCACCGATCTCACGCGAGCGGCCGAGAGCGCACGCGAGCGCGCCGACCAGCTGGCAGGCTGACCGGCCGTCCACCCAGTCCGCCAATCCGGCCGAACCGGCCGAATCAGTCCTCGGGAGCCTGCCCGGCTTCGGGCCGCAAGGCTGGGAAGAGAAGCACCTCTCGGATGTGGTGGACGTCCGCGAGGAGCGTCACGAGACGATCGACACCAAGGCCTATCCCCCCGGTCGGGGGCATGCCGCGTTCGAGGGCCCGGATGAAGTCCTCGTCCATCGGCATCGCTTCTTCATCGCCCTTCATGCGGTCCGCCACCTGAGCCTCGAAACGGGAGCGCTGATCGGACGGGTCGACGAGCTCGCTGTAGCACTCACCGAGCTCCCGACCAGCTGCTATCGGCGTGATCCGCTCGACGTAACCAGGCCGCGAGCGGTGCTTGCGTGTCAACGGCGACACGGACTCCGGATAATCCGACACATGCACCGGACCCCACAGGTTGGGCTCGGTCGTCTTCTCGTAGATCTCCGTAAGCACCTGACCGGCATCGAAGCGCGCTGGGATCTCGACAGCCAACGACGATGCGACGCGGCGTAGCTCGTCACTCCCCATCGCAAGGCTGACCTCCACTCCGGTCACCTCTTCGACCACCTCTTCGAGAGTCGCCTTGCGCCATGGCGGCGTGAGGTCGAGCTCCCTTCCTTGGAAGACGATCTTCGAAGTCCCGAGCGCCTCGCGCGCCGCACCGCTGATCAGGTACTCCTGCAGCTCGGCCATGTCGTGGTAGTCGGCATAGGCCTGGTAGGCCTCGAGCATCGTGAACTCGGGGTTGTACTTCGGGCCGATGCCCTCGTTGCGGAACACCCGCCCGAGCTCGAAGACACGCTCGATGCCTCCCACGACGCACCTCTTCAGGTAGAGCTCGAGTGCGATCCGAAGGTAGAAGTCGGCGTGCATTGAGTTGTAGTGCGTCACGAAAGGCTTGGCGAAGCCGCCCCCCGGGATCGGGTGGAGCACCGGGGTCTCGACCTCGACGTAGCCACGGGCGGCGAGTAGACGGCGTATGGCGGCCACTACACGGGACCGCAGCAAGAAACGATCCCGCACCCCCTCGTTGGCCCACATATCCACCTCACGCTGACGGAAGCGGACCTCGGGATCGTTCACGCCGCGCCATTTGTCCCCGAAACCGTGCAGTGCGGGGGCAAGAAGGGACCAGGACGTGACCTTGACGGACAACTCCCCCCGCTTGGTGCGCACGACCTCGCCCTCCGCCCCTATCCAGTCGCCGAGGTTCAAGCGCTTCAGCTCGTCGAATCGATCGGTCACCGCTGCAAGGCAGAAGAGCTGCACCTCACCGGTCCAGTCGCGCAAGGTCGCGAACGCAAGCTTTCCCTGGGTACGCAAGAGCATTACCCGCCCGGCGACCCTGACCGAGTCACCCGACTCCTCGCCTGTGCCGAGGTGCCCGTAGGTCGCGACCACGTTCCCGACGGGGACACTCCCTTCGAACCGGTAGGGGATCTCGCTTGTCTCGCTCATCGGGACTGAGCGGTGGGGAGTGGGTGGAGGCGGTCTGTGTTGCGCTCGTACACGAGTCGCAGACCGTGCAGAGTGAGCCAGGGCTCGTGGTACATGATCACCTCGGAGAGCGGGCAGATGAGGCCCGCGAGACCGCCGGTGGCGACGACGCGGGCCTCCCCGAGCTCATCCATGATGCGACGGCAGAGGCCGTCCACGAGGCCGACGTACCCGTAGATGATCCCGGACTGGATCGACTCGACCGTCGACTTCCCGATCACCTGCCGTGGTTCGACGAGCTCCACGCGCCGAAGTGCGGCAGCCGACGCGAAGAGCGCATCGGTCGAGATCTCGATCCCGGGCGTGATGGCACCGCCGAGGTACTCGCCCGCAGCCGAGACCACGTCGAAGGTCGTGGCTGTACCGAGGTCGACGACGATGATCGGCGGCGTCAGGAGGTCGATCGCACCGACGGCGTTCGCGATCCGGTCTGCGCCGACCTCCTTCGGGTTGTCGTAGAGGATCGGCATGCCGGTACGAACCCCGGGCTCGATGACGACGAGCGGGACGGGGAACCAACGCTGGGCCATCTCGCGCAAGGCAGACGTCACGCTCGGCACCGACGAGGAGACTGCGATTCCCGAGAGGTGCCGATGGAGCTCGTCGCCCCGGATGTCGATGCCGACGAGCCTGAGCAGCTCGACGAGCAAGAGAGCGTGCTCGTCCGAGGTGCGGTCTGCGACCGTCGCGATCCGCCAGTGGTACTTGAGGTCCGGAAGCTCGCCGCCGAACTTGCCGGCGGTCGCCAAGCGCGACGCCTCACTCTGTGTCGGCGGGTCGAACACGCCGATCACGGTCTGGGTGTTGCCGACGTCGAGGGCGAGCAGCACGGGAAGTGTCTAGTCGACCGACCGGGAGGGCTCGTGCGGCTCCCGGGCTTGGCTTGGTTCGGGCGGGTCATGGAGAGCCAGGTCGAGGCCGATGTCGAGCACGGGCGCAGAGTGGGTCAGCGCACCGACCGAGATCAGATCGGGTCCTGCGGCCGCATAGTCGCCGATCGTGTCGAGGCTCATGCGACCGGAGGCTTCCACGAGGACGGCCCCGGCCCGGCCACGCGGATGTTCCCGGACTATTGCTACGCAGGCGCTCAGCTCGTCAGGCGACATGTTGTCGCAGAGTACGAGGGTCGCTCCGGCCTCGACGGCCTCGACGACCTGTTCGGCGCGATCGCACTCGACCTCGATCATGCGGCCCGGCCACAGGTCGAGCGCGCGTCGGACGGCGGCGGTGATCGACGTCTTGCCGATGTGATTGTCCTTCACGAGCACGCCCTCGGAGAGGCTGCCGCGGTGGTTGACGCCGCCGCCTGCCCTGACGGCCGCCTTCTCGAGCGCTCGGAGGCCGGGCGTCGTCTTGCGGGTGTCCCAAACGCGGCAGTCCGGGTTGACCGCCTCCACCGCGCGCACGTACTGAGAGGTCAGCGTCGCGACACCGGACAGGTGCCCGAGGAAGTTGAGCGCTGTGCGCTCGGCGGTGACGATCGAGCGAAAGCGCCCGACCATCGCGCCGAGGACGAGCCCGGGCTCGATCGAGGCACCGTCGCCAACGGCAAAGCTGACGTCGACGCCCCCGACCTGCCTGCCGGCCTCGATGGCGCATGCCGTCCCGGCAAGCACACCGTGGGCACGGCTGACGAGGACTGCCTCGCCCGTGGCGGCTAGCGGCAGCAGCGAGGCGGTGAGGTCGCCGAGCGGGAGGAGGTCCTCCGCTAGAGCGATCTCGACGGCTCGGCGGACGGCAAGCGCCGGGGGCTCGACGTCGCCGGCTGTATGGAGCTCGTGTCGCTCCTGGTCAGACATGGCTCATCCGCAGGTCGGCGTCGACCGCTGGCCGATCAGTGCCGTCCGAGCCGAAGCCGAACCTCAGACGGAGCGCCTCGGACGTCTCGGGGAAGTCGGATCTCGAATGGGCGCCGCGGCTCTCCTCCCGAGCACTCGCGGCTGCAAGTACCGCCCGGCTGAGATCAGTCAGGTTGCGGAGCTCGGCCTCCGCAGGCAGCGGTGGCAGCGACCACGCCGACTCGACTGGCGGCACGTGGGCGATCTTGTGGATCGCCCTCCCGAGGGAGGCGGCGTCGCGGACGATGCCTGCGTCGGCTGTCATGGCCTGTTGCAGGGCGCGGCGACCCTCTGCCGCCACGAGGCGCCGGTCGCCGGTCGACGCGTTGCCGCCTGGGTGCGCGTGCATCTGACCAGGTCGAGGGACCAAGCCGGGGAGCTCGACGCGCTCGATCGGGAGGGCTGCCGGAGGGGCCGAGAGGATTCCGGTCTCGGACGGGGCGTCCTTTCCCCCGACGATTGCGTCCACCACTCGGGCGCCATAGACCATGCCCTCGAGGAGGGAGTTCGAGGCCAACCGGTTGGCGCCGTGAACGCCAGTGCACGCGACTTCGCCGGCTGCCCAGAGGCCTGGCAGAGTGCTGGCGCCATCTAGGTCGGTCGCCACTCCTCCGCTTATGTAGTGGGCCGCCGGAGCGATCGGCAGCCACTCGTGGGTCGGGTCGTAGCCGGCCTCAGCGAGGGCAGCATGGATCGTGGGGAACCGGCTGGCGAAATCGGGGAGCTGCGTGCAGTCGAGCCAGACGTGGCTCGATCCTGAGCTGGCCAGCTCGGCTGCGATCGCGCGGCTGACAACGTCCCGTGGCTGCAGCTCATCGACGAAACGATCCCCGTGCCCGTCCCTCAGCACCGCGCCGTGGCCCCGCAGCGCCTCGGAGATGAGAGGCCGCGGCATGACGGGATGGTGGAGTGCCGTCGGGTGGAACTGGATGAACTCGACGTCGGTCACGAGAACGCCTGCTCTGAGCGCCATTGCGATGCCGTCGCCCGTCGCCTCGTCAGGGTTCGTCGTCACGCTGAAAAGCTGACCGGCACCGCCGCATGCGAGGATGACGTGGGTGGCATGGACAGTCACTACCTCACCGCGCGGGTCGAGGGCCAAGACACCACGGCACCGGCCACCTGAGACCTCGAGATCCAGGGCATACCAGTGCTCGAGCACCGCCGCGGCCGACTGCTCGACCGCCGCGACGAGCGCTCGCTCCACCTCCGCCCCGGTCGCCGTGCCGCCAGCGTGGAGCACTCTCGGCGAGGAGTGACCGCCCTCGAGGGCGCGGGCGAAGTCGCCCCCCGGCAACCGGTCGAAGACCGCTCCAAGGGCGATCAGCTCAGTGACTCGTGCCGGGCCCTCGTCGACAAGGACGCGGACGGCGGCCTCGTCGCACAGCCCGGCTCCGGCACGCAGCGTGTCGGCGAGGTGGCGATCGGTCGAGTCCTCGTCGCCGGCGAGCACCGCTGCCACGCCGCCCTGAGCCCATCTCGTCGTCGACTGCTCGAGGGCGCCCTTGGTGAGCACCCCCACCCGAGCACCGCTGCTTGCCGCCAGGCGGACCGCTGCAGACAGTCCCGCTACGCCACTTCCGACGACGAGCACGTCGAGCTGGGCGGGCGCGGCCATCGTCAAGACGCTACGGGATCGAGAGCCGCTGGGCCGCCAGTGCGCTGCTCAGCGGCGATGTTGTCGATCAGCCTCACGGGACCTACGGTCGCGGCGACGAGCAGGCGCAACGGGCTACCTGGCTCAGTTGGTCGTTCGAGCGTCCCGGGCGCCACCGCCACCGCGTAGCCAGGCTCGACGAGCGGCTCGCTCGTGAGCTCGGCCATCATCGTCTTCTCCGCCGTGTCCAGGTCGGATCCGTGAGCGAGAGCGAGCCGGCCGCTCTCGAGAGACCGGAAGAGCGATGCGGCAGCTTGGCGCTCGGCCCGCGACAGCCGGCGGTTGCGGCTCGCAAGAGCAAGACCGTCAGGCTCTCGCACTATCGGGCAGCCGACCACCTCGATCGGCAGGTCGAGGTCGACGACGAGGCGGGACACGATCGCGAGCTGCTGGAAGTCCTTCTCGCCGAAGAAGGCGGAGGATGTTCCGCTCAACGCGAAGAGTTTCGTGACGACGGTCGCGACGCCTTCGAAGTGCGATGGCCGGGCGATGCCTTCGAGCCGGTCCGCCAAAGGTCCTGGCCGTACCGTCGTCGACGGTTCGCCCGACGGGTACATCTCTCCGACGCTCGGGGCGAAGACGGCGTCGACCCCGCTGTCACCCGCCAACTGGAGATCCACCCCGAGGTCGCGCGGGTATGCGGCGAGGTCGCCCGCGTCGCCGAACTGGAGCGGGTTGACGAAGATCGTCATCGCGACGAAGTCGCAACGCTCGACAGCAGCCGTCACAAGAGACAAATGGCCGGCGTGCAGCGCGCCCATCGTGGGGACGAGCCCGACGCGGTCACCGCGCTCGCGTCGGGTCTCGAGAAGGGAGCGCCAAGCGCTCCGCTCGCGAATCAGCTCCAATGAGGGCCGCCGCCCGCAGAGGTAGCAGGGGTCCCCTCCGCGACGACCAGGCCGTCGCGCTCGGCCGCCAAGCGCGAGGCCAAGGCAACGCCCGCGTCGTACCCGGAGCGCTCGCTCGGGTGGATCGCCTCCCGGTGCGCCTCCAGCGTCGTGTGGTCACCGCGGGCCGCCGGGCCGGTCAGCGCGCCGGCTGGGCCGAGCATCGTGACGTCGTCGAGCGCGCCTCGTGCGAGCGGCACGAACGCCGCGAGAGGGAGCCCTGCCTCCGCCGCGACCCTTTGCACTTGCCCGAGAAGGGCAACGAGATGGTTGGAGGCAATGCAGGCAGCCGCGTGGTAGCGGGGACGCTGCTCGGGCGCGACGACGATCGGCTGGCCGTCGAGGGCGAGAACGAGATCGGTGGCGATCTGGTCGCCGCTGACGGCAAAGAAGGTCCCACCACGCAGACGAAGAGAGCCGATGACGGGATCTGGCAGCGTGGCGAGCGGATGGATCGATCCGCGCCGATGGTGCCTCTCGGCAGGCCCGAGCGCGTCGAGCCCGAGAGAGCCGGAGCAGTGCAGCAGCACGGCGCTGCCGTCGGCGATGAGTGCGGCAACCCCGGCGACGTACCGGTCGGGGACCGCCACGAGAACCGCGTCACACCCAGTGGCTGCGCCGGATAGGACGCCGGCAGAGGATCGGCCCGGTAACAGGTCGACCTCGACACCGACGCCAGACAACGCCGCTTCGAACGAGCGGCCGGCGCGCCCCGCGCCGACAATACGGACCTTCATTCTGAGCCTCGCTTCCGTTCGAGCCCCCGTCTGGGGTGCCCGTCGTGTTCAGCTGCCCGGAAGTGTACCTACCTTGCGGAGATCCTCGCCAAGCATCTCGGCGCGAGACACCTTGGAGCGCCAATCCGCCGGCACCCGATCCGGGTCGAGGTCCTCGAGTGGCGCGAGTACGAAGGCACGCTCGGACAGCCGCGGGTGGGGGACGACCAGGTCGGGGTCGTCTATGACGAGGTCGTCGAGGAGCAACAGGTCGACATCGAGCGTACGGGGGCCGTCACGCTCTGTGCGGACTCGCTCAGCGTCGCTCTCGAGCCCCTGAGCCACCGCCAGCAGGGCGCGAGGGGACAAGTCGGTCTCTAGCTTGACGACGCAGTTGAGGTAAGAGCCCTGGCCCTCGGGTCCGCCAAC
>JBKQLZ010000103.1:0-3415 GCA_052146895.1 Acidimicrobiales bacterium | reverse complement strand
CATGGGCGGAGACTCGCCACTGAGCCTCTTGCGACAGGTCGCAGGTAGCACGGCGCCGTTGCTTGACGCAGATGCTACTTATCAGTAGCATCCCTCTGGCGACTCCGGCTGTAGGCACTCCCCCAAGCGAGCGGACTCAGGGCACGTAACAAACCCGGGAGTGGGCAGCGCGACACGGCGGTCGCTGACATCTATTGGCGACCCGCCCAACCACGGGCGGAGAGACGAGGTGGGGACAATGGCGGCATCTTCCAAAACGCGCATCCGGACGCGAGCCGGCAATGCTGCGGCGCTGGTGCTCGTATCTGCAGCATGCGCACTGGCCGGCGCGAGCCCAGCGGGGGCGGCGGTGCACCGAAGCCCGCACGTCCGGTCGTGCCCCCCGACCGAGGAGTTCCTCACCTCCTCCACGAGCCAGGTGTTCTACGGGACAGGCACCACGGCCTGGGTCTACAACTACAACACCGACGGGTTGTCGAAGACGCTGACGACCTCGACCTCGAACACGATCGGGTACGAGCTTCAGTCGTCGCAGAGCGTTGACGCCGGGGTGATCTTCGCCTCGGCAGACGTGTCGTTCACCGAGGGCGTGACGTACGACCACAACGACACGTCTACGCAGAGCACGACCGTCTACAACATCCCGATCGGCGAGTACGGCATCATCCAGATCGGCAACCAGATGGGCATCGTGAAAGGCACTTACGAGGTCATCAACTCGACGTGCCAGACGACGCAGAAGACCTCGGTCACTGGGATCTTCCCGCTCGATCAACCAAGCGGCACAGCCGGCGGTTACAACACGAGCAGCTCAGCCCCGTGGCCCCAAGCGGACGTCGTGTCGTCCTGAGTCTCGGCGATCTTGATGTTGCCATCGAAAGTGCGACGGCTTGCGCCAGTGATGCTGGTAGCTGCGATCTCAGCGGTGGGTCTCGCCGCCTGCTCCACCAGCGCGTCGACAACTACGAGCGTGCCTCCGACGAGCTCCTCCGCCGGACCAACGACCACGACGTTGACGCACTTGCCGATAGCGGGCGCTCCGAGCACCGACTACACGAGAGCGTTGGAAGCCCAGGGCACAGGTGACAAATCGCTCGGCACGATCACCGTCTCGTCGGGTCGTGTGTTCGTGCAGACGGTTTGCAGCGGCCCGGGTTCTCTGCAGTTCGTCCGCTTGTTCGCACAGGGCCCGTGCGACAACAAGACCGGCGTGACGTCCTTCGACGCGCCCACCAGTCACCGTCTCACCATCACCATCCACGCGTCGGCAACGACGAGGTGGGCGATCTACGTCTCACAGGAACAGTGAGAGATGCGGCCGGCGGTCTTGACGGCGAGGAAGGCCGCCGGCCGCTGTGATCTATTTCATCGGGGCGACTGCCATGCGGGCCCGCTCGAGAACCTTCGTCCTCTTGGCAGGCGTGTTGACGGTGATCACGACGGCGGCCCTGCTCGGGTCGACGGCCGCGTCGAGTGAGGCCCGGATAGACGGGTCGCTCACCGCGGCCTTCCGGCCCGCCTACGACATCCTCGTGAGGCCGAGTGCCGACGTGACCGAGTACGAGCGTACGAGCGGACTCGTGCGAGACAACTTCTTGAGCAGCCTGTTCGGCGGAATCTCGGAGCGGCAGCTCGCAGAGGTGCGCCAAGTTCCCGGCGTGGAGGTCGCCCCGATCGAGAACATCGGGTACGTCCTCGCGTCAGAGACGGTGCTGTTTCCGTGGCACGCGCCAACGAGCGGGCCGTCTCATCAGCTGTACCGGCTCACGGCGAGCTTCCAGCTTCCCGGAGGCCGCGTGTCGTGGGGATCTGCTTACGTCTATGTGTCCCGCTCCGACCGCTTCACGAACGAGGGACCGGGCCTTGTGCACGAGTTGCTGCCTCGGCCCTCGGGTAGCGCAGGACTCCGCGGGCGGCCGGAGCCGGCAGAGGTCTGCGGTCCACAATCGACGCCGCCTTCAGCCCTCAGAGAAGAGGCATCTCCTTTCACACTTGGCAAGCTCGACGGGCTCATCACCTGCTACTCGGAGATCACGCCAGCGTCTGGGTCCTTCCAAGGCGCGAGGGTGAGGATCCCGGTCAGCTTCGACTTCCCAATGCTCCTGAGTGCGGTCGACCCCGGGGTCGAGGCGAGCTGGTTCGGCCTGCGGCGGGCAATGACATCTGGTCGGTACCTCAATGAAGACGCGTCCGGGACCTTGGTCCAAGGGACCAGCCTCGGGACGGTGGAGGGGATCTCGGTCGTGGCGAGCTCACGCACGTTCCTCGAGGAATCGCTCCGGCTCACGACGGCGTTGGTCGCCGCCACGAACTCGGCGTCGTTGCCAAGACGACTCGCCTCCCGCCGCGCGACGGCTTTCGCCGCCGGCTTGCGACCTCTGCGAGAGACACGCGTCACCGACGCTGCCACGAGTGTCTACGCAGGCTTCCTCCGGTCGGCGCGGCACCAAGGCGCCGGCTCGAGCCTCCTACCGGTTCCCCAGTACTGGGTGACCGGTCAGCCCCACTACGCCCCTGCGGGTCGTGACGCCGTGACGGTGTCGCCGGTCTGGAACGGCTCTTCGATCTGGCGGGCGACCCCGGGATGGGGCAACACCGAGGGCATATCGCAGTCCGGCGAGATCTCCTACCTCCCCGCCCCGCCCGGCAGCGCCGGCGCGGGATACGAGTCGTTGGCTGTGCACGACCTGCGCTCTGCGAGCAATGGTGGGGCGCCTGTCGTGATGCTCGAGGTCGTGGGCGAGTTCGATCCTTCGAAGATTCCCGGCTATCCGGCGACCTCTCGCGTACCGCTCGAGACGTTCCGCCCTCCGGTAGTAGTTGCAGCTGATGCAGCGACCGCGAACGCTATCGGCGGGCGCACTCTCGGGCCGACTACCAATCTGGCCGGTTACGTGGCACAACCGCCGCTCCTCCTCACGACCTTGGCCGCCGCTCACTCGTTCTTCAGCGACGATCGTTACGAGAGCTCCGATGCCGCACGACCGATCAGCGCCATCCTCGTGCGGCTCTCGGGATCGCTCGGAACGGGTGCGGCCAGCCGTGCGCGGATCGAGGCAGCGGCGGTCGCGATCAGGACCTCGACGGGCCTGCGCGTCGACATCATGGACGGCTCGTCCCCGACGTCTGTGCGCGTCACTCTCGCCGGTCCGTCCCGCGTCAGCCTGCTCGAGCTCCGGGAGGGCTGGACCAAGAAGGGCGTCACCTACGACATCATCGGAGCGCTCGACCTGAGGAGCATCGGCATCCTGGCCATCGCCGCGCTCGCCGGCGTTCTCTTCGTGGCCGGTGCCGCTGCTGCCGCCGACAGATCGCGGCGCCGAGAGCTCGCCATCCTGCTGGGGCTCGGCTGGCAGCGCCGAGACCTGCTCGCAGCTGTCTTAGGCGAGGTCTTCCTCGTCGCTGCGGCCGGCGG